>CAMXWX010000034.1 GCA_947252975.1 uncultured Gardnerella sp. | reverse complement strand
TTAGCAACGTGCCGACGACGATTCTGCTTTCTGGATTCTGTGATCAGTGGAAGCTTCTTATTATTGGCACGAATCTTGGTGGAATGGGTACTTTGATTGCTTCTATGGCTTCGCTTATTTCTTATAAGGGAATTACGCACCAGTATTCGCATTACCGTGGGCGTTATTTGCTCACGTATACTATTGTCAATGTGTTCTTCCTTGCAGTGTTGATGTCACTTGCGTGGATTATTGAATAACAATTTTTATATAAACGTTTGATATTTATAATTTTATGGCGCGTTGATAGTAGTTTTTTGGTATAATAACCATTTGTTTGCCTCTGTAGCTCAAAGGATAGAGCAACGGCCTTCTAATCCGTTGGTTGCGCGTTCGAGTCGCGTCGGGGGCACTATGAAATCTTGAAATAGCATAGTGCATTTCAAGATTTTTCAGAGTGCCGAGCTTGCTCAAGGTTGAAAGCACGGTGTGCTTTCAACGCAAGCGAGGTCTGTGCGCGTCGTTAAGACGCGTGCAGGTTACTTATCTTTTTCGCTGCAACTTTCGCATAAGCCAAATACTTCTAGCGTATGATCCACCACAGTATACCCGTGAGATTCAGCTACTTTGTGAATCCATCCTTCGTCGTCAGGTGGCTCAATATCGACGGTTTTCCCGCAACGTTCACACACTAAATGGTGGTGATGAGTATTTTCATCGCAAATACGGAATAATTGCTGTCCCTTAAAACGCACGGTATCTACTTCGCCGCTTTGAGTTAAAGAATTAAGTTGACGATACACTGTTGCTAAGCCAATAATCTCCCCGTCTTTGGCGAGTATTCTGTGCAAATCTTGTGCAGAAACAAAATTACGAGACTCGCGTAAGTAGGAGAGTACTATTTCTTTTTGTTTTGTATGTCTACGCATAGGCTCACTAGACATTTCGCATCCTTTCGTCGTTTTTTAGTCTAGTTCGTCGTCCCAGCAGCCTGTTGCATCTAATGCGGCAGCGGCGTCAACAGGATTATCGCATAGCACAGTAATATGACCCATTTTGCGATTCTTACGAACTTCAGCTTTTCCATAATCGTGTATATGCCATTCTGGATGTTCCAAAATCAGCGAACGCGTAGGAGCCACATGTTGTCCAAGAACATTTACCATAACAGCAGGGGAAAGTAGCTTAGGCTTCTTTAAAGGCCAACCAACAATACCGCGAATATGTGCTTCAAATTGATCCATATCGCAAGCTTCAATCGTATAATGCCCGGAATTGTGAGGGCGAGGAGCGAGTTCGTTTACTACTACGCGATTATCTTTAGTGATGAAAAGCTCAATTCCTAATGTTCCTGCTAGTTCGAATCCTTTAGCTAAGCGCAAAGCTAATTCGTGAGCTGTTTTTTCAACTTCAGGATCAACTACTGCAGGAGCTAAAGTCATGTGCAAAATACTATTGTGATGCACGTTTTTTACTAGAGGATAAGTTACGAAATCCTTACCATTTCCAGAAACCAGGATCGATGCTTCAAAAGCAAAATCAACGAAACCCTCGAGAATTGAAGGAGGGAATTTTCCTCCGCGATCCGAGCGATGGTGAATGTTAGCAACGTCTTCTTCTGTACGCAAAACATCTTGGCCATGACCGTCGTAGCCGCCGCGACGAGTTTTAAGAATTGCTGGCAAGCCTATTTCATCAATAGCAGTATCTAAGTCGTCTAAATTATTTACTTCACGCCACGGAGCTGTTTCGATTTTATGACTATTAATGAACGTTTTTTCACTGACGCGATCTTGAGTTACGCGTAACAGGTCAGTTCCTTGTGGGATTGCGGTTAAATGACGAACTTTATCAAGTGCGTCTGCGTTAACATTTTCAAATTCGTAAGTTAATACATCGCAACGTTCAGCAAGCTCACGCAAGCCTTCAGGATCGTCGTAATTAGCTTCAACCTGCAAATCTGCTACTTGGAACACAGGGCAGTCAAGCGTAGGATCAAGAACACCAATACGAAAACCCATATGGCGAGCTGCAATAGCCATCATGCGCCCTAACTGGCCGCCACCAATAATTCCAATAGTGGATCCTGGCATTAAACGTTCAACAGCGCCATTAGTTACTTCAGATAAGGTTGGCATTTGATTCCTCGACTTTTTCTTCTAGTTCATTGCGATATTCTGCTAGTTCTTTAGCAAGACGATTATCAGTTGTGCTTAGAATGCTTACAGCAAGCAATCCAGCATTTGTTGCTCCAGAGTTTCCAACTGCAGTAGTTGCAACAGGAATACCTCCTGGCATTTGTACTATTGAAAGCAATGAATCCCAGCCTGATAGCGCATGCGAGCGTACTGGCACTCCAATAACAGGAAGCGTGGTTTGTGCCGCAATCATGCCAGGCAAGTGGGCAGCTCCGCCGGCTCCAGCAATAATAATTTTGAAACCGTTTGAGCGAGCATTATGCGCAAAATCTGCCATTAATTCTGGTGTACGATGTGCGGAAATAACTCGTTTCATATACGGAACTTGGAATTTATCTAGAATTTCACAAGCATGACGCATGGTTTCCCAATCACTTGAGGATCCCATTACGACAGCGACGGTTGGCTTTACTTCTGACACGATGAACCTCCCTGACGTGCACTTGTTACTTTACGCAACACTAGGGAGAACTCGCCGAAGTTTATCTAAAACTTAACAAATTATTTGTTCGCTTCGCTACTTTTTGGACGCAACGATTTTACCATTTCTAGTATTTGTTTAGGATTAGCTTCCGGTAAATAGGCGTGAGTCACAGCTAGTGAAATCTGAGCTAATTTTGCAGAATCCATGTAGCAGACATATACGGAACTTGCGGATGGTTGGAATTTTTTCTTGAAGAAATATAGCGATTTGAACCCATAAGCTGGTTCCAAAATGTCAGACATCATTTCTAGCGCATGATTAATAACGTTAGAAGATTTTTGACCATTTTCGTTCAATGTGTCTTCGTTTATGCCAGCTAGAGGTGCTGCAGAAAGGCTCATAAATTCTACAGAACAGTCTGGGTTTTCTAATCCTTCATCTCTTAAACGTTCTGCCATTCTAGCAATTAATAATTCCATAATCCCATTAGGACTATCTGTGCGGTGACGCATAAAATCGAGTGTCCAACCGATGATTCTATTATTCCTATACGTTGGCATCCAGCTAGTTACTCCAAGTACCCTGCCGTCTTCATTAATAGCGTATAAAATTTTGACGCGGCTATCCTGAAGTTCGTCAAGTCCACCGAGAGTAAATTTCATTTCTGGAAGAGCTTTTAACTCTGCCCATTCTTCTGAAATTTCTACAATCTGTTGCTGTATGTCCCAAGAGGCTTCGTTATAAGTTGTAAGTACGTCGGCAATTCCATCTCGTTTTGCTTTGTTTATAGCTGTACGAATATCTTGCCATTTTTTCCCTCGCGTCTGCCAAGCATTAGGGTCTACTAGCATGTCTGTTCCGACTTTAATAGAAGTAAATCCAAGTTTTTCTAGTTCTTGACGCGTTTTATCGTGCACAGCATAGAATGCTGGAGACCACGAATTTTGTTCGCATAATTTAATAAATCCTCGAATATCTTGCGAATATTCTTTTTCATCTCCAAAAGGCTCTGTAAGAGTGAGTGCAATACCGTAATTTAGTCTATAGGCGATTGCAGATTGCCCGCTTTGAGAGAACCAATAATGGTTATTTGCCCAAGTCGTCATAAAGCTCATTGTGTTTCCGCCAAGTTCTACTAATGAGCTTGCTTTTTTTCTATCGTTTTCGCTTGTAGAGATGCTGCTGCGGAACCACGTAAAGCAGACAATAAACAATATTGCCCAGAATATCACGCCCACGCTTTGTGCTAGTAAAGAAGATAGAGGTGTTTCAGTGCGAAGCATTGCGTTAGATCTGTTTCCAAATCCCATAGGCATCCAGCGCCCTGGTAAATCTCGCAATAAGTGGTAAACATCAGCAGATGGAGTAAATTCTTCAGGTATCATAAGACCAAAAGCAACATATCCAGCGCCAGTTATGTACAATGCTATAAAAATCGCTATTAGTCCCAAACGTGCCTGTAGTTTGCTCGTATGAACAGAAAAATGCTTTAAATTAATTATCAACAAAATAGTAAGCAATAATGGTGGGAGAGCTGTAAGCATAAAAGCAACAGCAACAGCATTATGTTGATGTTCCAAAATATTTTGTTTTGTGGCAATTAAAGGCAAAACAGTGAAATACATTCCTGCATATAGCACAGTTAGTGCGTTTATAAATATAGAAGTTAATGCAGCTAGTCTACGCCCTCGTAACATTCCCCACGCAATAATCATCAGTGTGATGCTTGGTAATAGAATGCGAATCCATAATCCGCCAATTGCAGCGTGATGTAGACCTGAATGAAGAAAACAATTATTTGTACTGTAATTTGTCATGCATCGCGTAAGCCATGTTTTAGAGCCTAGTTGCGGTGACATAAACAAACCAAGAGTAGTAAGAATTCCTGCGTGAGAGCGCGAAGATAATGCCAACACTGGACCTAATGCAATAATGCTCTGAGCTACTGCAAAAAGCCTGCGAATTTCGTAATCTGTACCTTCCCACCAGTTTACACTTCGTTTAACGCCTTTTGTTTTGCTCATAATATTGCCGATGATGTGCCCTGTAAGGGCTGCAATAATAGTGCAATAATCGCCAGGATTTCCACTATAAAGAAGCATTGCTGAAGTAGTAGCGTATCCAATTACTAAAGTTCTTCTGCGCCACAAAATAGATTCGTAAGATGCAGAAGCCATAAAAGCGCCAATAAACAGTGTGAATGGAGATAGTCGAATAGGAATCTTGGTAATCCAATGCATGTTTCGAATAATGATTGAAAGATTACCTATGATTGTTAATCCTACAATTATGCCAACAAGTGTGCTAAATATTGCAATATAAATAATATTGAGTCTACTTATACGAGTTTCTGCAACGCCAATAAGTACGGCAACAAGTAAACAATTAACCATAAGAGATGGCATATTATTTACGAAAATAAGCGAATGACATACTTTTATCAGCAGCTCTGTGACGTTTCCGTGCCCGAAGAATAGGCTTGGACCTTTTGAGCGATGATGCCGCATAAACAATTGTGCAAGAGTAGCGCTTGTGCCATAAGTATAAAAATGCATAAGCGTTAATACAACCCAATGTATGCAATTTATAACAATAAAAATGCACGTAAGTGTTAATGCAAAAACTTTATGTTGCATCCAAGCTATGAAATCGTGCATCAATATTTTTGTATGTCGAATTGCTGAATGTTTAGAATCAGAATCATTTTTCTTACAGCGTTTATGAAAGAAAGACAGCATCATATTAGTCTCGATTCACTTGCTGGTTGACAAGAATTTGTACATTTGGGTAGGTATTAAGTTTTGGCGCAGTGCTTGAAATACCTGTTTTTTTGCAGAATTGATCAATTGCTATTTTTAATCCAGCTTTTACTGTGTGCCAATCATGACCATTGCCTTGAGAAAGCATGGTTATAACGTTCATTCCAGCGCGATGTGCGCTTAGTGCAATGGTTGCCTGATTCGCTTGAGATTTAGTATCCCATGAGCCTGCAATAGCGTAATAATTTTGTTTCAAAGGAGCATTTTTACGCATTATCACACTAGGTACGTGTCGTTCATATTCTGATGTGTTTCCATTGAAATAATGATTAATTGTTTCTTGGCGATTCTTATACGTTGGTTCTAGTTCCCCTCCGGCAGAAAAAATGTTTCCAAATATATCAGGGTGGGATGGAACTAGTTGCGTTGAGCAAGTGCCTCCTTGCGAGAAGCCGCCCATAAGCCACATTTTAGGATCTTTGCTTACTGGCAAATGTTTGCGTATCCATTTAGGAACATCATTAATTAAATATGTTTCTGCTTTGCCGAACACATGTGTATCCGCACACAGAGAATTATGCGAAGATTCACCATTTTGGTCAGGGGCTACAACAATAGGTGCAAGACCGTAGTGATCTTTCGCGTAATTGTCTAAAGTATTTGCAATATCGCTTGCTGCAAAAAAGTGATTAGGGCTACCAGGTTGTCCTGCGAACATGACCATAACTGGCAGTTTTGGTGGTTTTTTAACAAGTGCAGCAGGTGGCAAGTATACGTTCGCTATTCTAGCATTGAAATGTGAAGCAGTGTTAGGGATATAAACTGAACGAACAATACCTTTTTTAGGAAGTTTTGGCAGTTTTTGTTGGGCTGCTAACTCTCTCCACTGCTTAATACTAGAGGATGCGGATTTTTGCTTATTAACTTCTAGTTTTGGAAAACCGCCCATTCCAAATATTGAACCTATTGTCGTGTATTCCCCATAAATCATGTCTACATGAAGAGCTGTGCTTGCTAACGTCAAGATAATAGCTATTACTGCAACTAGTTTCCTCCATTTGTGTAAGAAAACAAGTGCTGTTGCTGCAAAACCTATAAGCCCGAAGCCGCATGCAATAGAAAAAATAACGAGCCATCCAAGACTTACTCCGAATACAAGAAACACGTCAGAAATAAGCCAAGCAATTATTCCACCGACAAAAAATGTTATGACACCTATTGCAAGCTGTATTAGTAAGTGGAACATTTTCTTGCCGCGTTTTGTTTTCATAAAAAGCAACAAGACTAAAGAAATACCATTTACGCTAAAAAGGCTTATTGGTAGCCATCCTTGCAAAAGACTCACTTTTGCCAATTGCAGCATGTTTGACTCCTATACTTTCTAGTCTAATTTGCGTACCAGTTACCAATCTAAGCGACATATACGCACGGTAATTGCCCAACCTAGTAATGTAATGCTAGTATCTGAAATTTTCCTCAATATTTGTTTTATTTTTTATTATTTATTCTATTTAAATAATAAATATCGAAACATATATTGTAATCAGTCCTAAGTATTAAAATCGCTATTTTTCTTGTTTCAATGCATTGTTAAAAAGTTATGACGATAGCAATAAGTAAACTTGCACATTATTAGTAATAATCAGTATGTGTGTGATTTATTGAGGATAATATGAAGTCATTTTTGCGCTTGAAAGTTCCGTATTGGCTGTATGCATTTCTTTTCTTTGTTATTGACGGCATGTCGGTAATTATTGTGCAAATGGGTGTGCAGCGCGCTGGAAGAGTTGAGATGACTTCTGCAATGTCTGGTGGACGTTGGGGATTAATAACTAAAACTTGGAGAGAACTTAATTTTGTTATTGTTCTTAGTGCGCTCGTCGTTGCGATGATATACGGTTTAATTCTTTTGATTAGTAACCGATTTTGGATATCAAGTGCAATAATTCTAAGTGTTTCATTGCTTATTGCTGTTATTGAATATATGAAAGTAAATGTTCGTTATGAAACTATTCTTCCTGCGGACTTAAACTTTTTAAAAAGTAACACTGGTAATGTCGCTTCATTTTTGCCAGATAATGCTCCTATGGTCATTGGTGTTGCTTTAGGCGTTTTTATTTTGCTTTTAGTTACAACTGTTTGCTTACACATATTTGATACAAATCATGGAAAGATTGTGCGATTTAAAGATTGGCGCTATTCTGCTGGCATTCGTGTTGCAATTGCGTTGATTTTAATAGGGAATTTAAGCTGGTATATTGGCGGCGTTGGCACAGTCGACTCTTCAGCTAACGTTTTTTCTAAAATGCTTGGTGACAGTCCTGCTATGTGGGATTCTGTTTATGATGCTCAACGCAATGGTGCTATTGTGGCATTTTTGCGTAATGTAAATCCTAAAATTATGGATAGGCCGGCTGATTACAGTGAAGAAACTATGAAGGCTGTATACAAGCGTTATAACGATGAATCTAAACGTATAAATCGTTCTCGTACAACAAATATGAACGATAATACTTTTATTCTTATTTTGTCTGAATCGTTCTCTGATCCTACTCGTGTTCCTGGTTTGAAGTTGAACAAGAATCCAATACCATTTATTAGCAATTTGAAGAAGCATACGGATAGTGGTTTGATGCTTTCTTCTGGTTACGGTGGCGGTACTGCAAACCTAGAGTACATGTCTTTAACTGGTTTGAGCATGGCTAATTTTGATCCTTCAATGACTAGTCCGTATCAGCAGTTGGTTCCTAATGCTCAATGGTCTCCAACTATTAATCAATATTGGGATGATTCTCGTAATTCTATTAAATCTATAGCTTTCCACCCGTATGAGCCGAGCATGTATTTGCGCGCTACTAATTACAAAAAGTTTGGATTTAGTAAGTTCTACGCATTGCAAGGACCTGATGTTATTGCTCACCGTGATGTGCTAGATAAATCGCCGTATGTTTCTGACGCATCAGCATATAAGAGTGCGTTAGAAAAGATTAAAGAACATAAGCAACCTAGGTTCGTACAAATTGTTACTATGCAAAACCACATGCCTTATAGGGATTGGTATGCGAATAATGAATTCGAAGCGTCTTCTAAAGATGGTGCCGCTGATCTTGGTGATGATGAAAAAACTTCTATTGAAACGTATGCTAAGGGTGTGCAGCACACTGATGAAGCAACGCAAGCGTTTTTGAAGAGTTTAGATAAACTGAATAAGCCTATTACTGTTATGTTTTATGGTGACCATTTGCCAGGAATTTACGGTACTGCAAGTTCGGATGAAAAGAATTCATTGTCTTTGCATTTGACTGATTATTTTATTTGGTCAAATAAAGTTGCTTTGGAGCGTAAAGAGCGTAGTGAGAAAAAATCTTCAAACAAAAATGTAGAGCATTCTAATACAAGTAAAGATGTAGATCGTACTAATAAGTATTCTTCACCTAACTTCTTTATTTCTCAGGCTGCTTTACATATGAACGCTAAAGTTTCTCCGTATCTTGCTTTCTTAACTCGTTTACATGAGCATGTGAGTGCTATGGAGCCTCCTGTTGTAAATACTATTCAAGGCTGGGATAGAATTCCTGAAGGACAATCAATTTATTTGGATAACGATGGTAATCCGATGATTTTGTCTAAGATGGATAAGAAGTCACGTCAACTTCTTCACGACTATCGCTTAATACAATACGATATTACTGCTGGAAAGCATTATTTGCGTAATACTGATTTTATGAAATTACCGCGCCGCGCTAAAAGCTAGTTTGATCATTAAAATGCCCCTCGTTTGTATTTGATAAATATTATTTTTCAAATAGCGAGGGGCTTATTGATTTGCAGTTTGTTAATGAAAACTATATTTAATTAACAAACTATTTTAAAGCTTTTTCTGCGATATCATGCCTAAAGAACATGTGCGGAAGATTAAGCTTATCTAATATGCTGTAGACGTTGTTTTGAGCGTCTTTTACGTCGTCTCCATGCACTTGTACAAGAGCTACTCTGCCTGAAGAAGTAAGAAGTTTGCCGCTTTCTTCATCGCTTTTTACTCCTGCATAATACACGTGCTGACCTTGATTTTCGTCAACAGGAATTTGAGGAAGAGGAGTTTCAGTAACTAAAGTGCCAGGGTAGCCTTCGCTAGCAATGATCACGCCGAGCGTAACACCGCTATTTTTCCAAGTAAAAGTCGGATTTTTATGCTGCAAAATATTCCATATAGCTTCACCAAAATCTGAAGTAAGGCGAGGAAGTACAACTTCTGTTTCTGGGTCTCCAAAACGAGCATTAAACTCAATAACTTTAGGACCTGTTGCTGTATCAATTAAGCCAGCATAAAGCACGCCGGTAAAAGGCGTACCCTCTTTAGCTAGTCCTTCAACAGTTGGGCGCACAATCTCGTCGATAGCACGCTGAACTGTTTCGTCGCTAATTTGTGGAACAGGGCTATAAGCTCCCATGCCGCCAGTATTTGGTCCTTTGTCTCCGTCGTAAGCGCGCTTGTGATCTTGAGAAATAGGCATAACCCAAAAATCAGTTCCGCTTACAAAACTCATAAGTGAAAACTCTTGGCCTTGCAAAAATTCTTCAATAACGACTTTTGCTCCAGCTTGACCAAAACGATGATCGACGAAAATATCCTCCAAAGCATCAACTGCTGTTTGCTCATCCATAGCAACAGTAACGCCTTTTCCAG
>CAMXWX010000033.1 GCA_947252975.1 uncultured Gardnerella sp. | reverse complement strand
CCGAAGTGGAATGTGTTTAATCCAAAGGTGCGTGAGCATCATTTTAATGTTGCGAGATATTGGATTGATCAAGGTATCGACGGTTATCGTCTTGACGTTCCATATTTTATTTATCCAGAATTTTGGCAGGATTTTAGGCAAGTTGTTAAAGCAAAAAATTCAGAATTATGTTTGATAGCTGAAGAATGGAGAGACCCTGCTCAATGGCTGCAAGGAGACACTACCGATAGCACAATGAATTATACTCTGCGTGATTTAGTTTTAGGTTTTACTGCAACGAAGCGGTTCAATGCATACGATTTTGTTAACGGTATTAACCGTTTGCAGGAGCGCATACCGTATGGATATCACCATGGGATGATGAATTTGTTGGGTAGCCACGATACTGAGCGTGTTTTAACTGCGCATCAAAATAATACTGAGGATTGCATAACTGCCTACTGTTGCATGTTTGCCTGCGAAGGCGCTCCGATGATTTATTACGGTGATGAGCTTGGTATGGTTGGCGATAATGATCCAGGGTGCCGTTCTGGTATGCAGTGGGATAGTCTTGATACAAATGCTGAAATATTCCGTACAATTGTTCAATTAAATGCATTGCGGCGTGACCATATTGCGTTGCGAAGGGGTACGCAAAGTTGTTACGCTGTTGATGGAGATACTGTCATTATTTCGCGAGAGCATAAGGAAGAATCTCTTTTGATGATTATTTCACGTAGTAATTTATTAGAGTATAATTCATCGAAGCTACCTCAACAATTGCAAAATCATAATTGGCGAATTATAAATGGTGTAACTGTTGGAGATAGTTGGTGCCCTAATAAAGATAGTTCTATGATCGTATTGCAGGCTCAACAGTAAAAATAATGTAGAAGTAAGAAGTGTGAAGCATGGGAAAGAAAATTACAATGCAGGATATTGCTGATGCAGCGCGTGTCTCTAAATCTGCTGTCTCCTTTGCGTATAATACTCCTGATCGCTTATCGTCAGAAACTGTAGAACACATATTTTCAGTTGCAAAGGAACTAGGATATGTGCGTAATCCTGTTGCTTATATGCTGAGAACTCAAAAGACAAATAGTTTGGGATTGTTACTACCGCAGCAATTAGGTCGAGTGCTAGAAAATCCATACTATTCGGAATTTATTCAGGGTATTGGGCAAATCTGTGAGCGAGAGGGATTGACGCTTCTTTTAGTGCCTCCACTTCGTAATTCTATGTTAAAAGCAATTCCTTATGCTGCAGTTGACGGTTTTATAGTGACTGGTTTAGAAGAAGACCGTGGTGAAGTTGAAGCTCTTATGCAGCAAGGAAAGCCATTTGTGATTGTTGACAGTGAAGTACATAGCCAGGCTCCGAGTATCAATATTGATGAGTCGCGCGCTATGAAAGAATTAACTGAGCATCTTATTTCATTGGGTCATCGCAATTTTGTGGTGATTTCTCCAGAATCAGGCAATGATGATGGGTATCTTTCTTGGCATGGAACAATTCGTCGCCGTATTGATGGTGTGATTTCTGCTTTAGAAGAGAATGGAATAGCTCCACTGGTCGATAAGAAAAATGTTATTGAAGTGCCATGTACTCGTACTGGAGGAGAAGAAGCTTTTGCGCAAATAAAACAAAATAATTCTGTATTACCAACTGCATTCATCTGTTTTAGTGATGTTATTGCGTTTGGAGTAATGGACGCTGCTAGACAGTCTGGTTTGCAAATTCCACGCGATATTTCTGTTACAGGATTTGATGATATAGATGAGTCTGCATGTAGTAATCCACCGTTGACAACAGTTAAACAGCCTGTTACAGCTAAAGGACGTTTAGCTGCTGAATATATAGTAGAAACTTTGAATGCTGGGTATGAACGCGCATCATCCCGTCACGTATGTCTACCTATTACTGTGCTGCTGCGTGAGTCGATTGGCCCAGTAGCATCTATAAGATAACAGGTTGCTTAGTAAATACTTTGATTCCTTCCTCCTATGAAAAATATAGTGCTACGTTAAGTTTTTTAGCGTGGCACTATATTCATAATTTCTGGAATAGTGCCAGAAATAGTCATATTTTTTGTTTATGTAAAAATTATGATTCTACTGGCGATAGTAGGAGAGGAAGCTGGAGAGTTTACTCATTGCGTCGCGAAGCGTTTGCAAGCGCGGCAAGTAGACTACGCGGAAGTAGCCTGGAGTCTGCCAATTAAAGCCTTTTCCATGCACAATCAGCAACTTCTGATCGCGCAGCAAATCAAGCGCAAACTGCTCGTCGTCGTGAATGTTGTAGCGAGCAGGATCGAGCTTTACAAACATGTAGAAAGCAGCGTCTGGCCGCTCAACGCTTACGCCGTCCATCTCCTGAAGCGCGTTATAGCAGTACTCGCGCTGCTCGTACACGCGTCCGCCTGGCTCCAAATACTTTTCAACACTTTGGTATCCGCCCAAAGCAGTCTGAATAATTGACTGTGCAGGAACGTTCGAGCACAAGCGCATATTAGACAGCATGTTAAGACCCATAATGTAGTCGCGAGCCTTGGACTTATCTCCCGAAAGACTCATCCAACCAATACGGAAGCCAGCAATCATATGCGACTTAGAAAGTCCGCTAAAAGTTACGCAGAACACGTCTGGAGCAAGAGAAGCAATCGAAATATGCTTCTTGCCGTCCATAACAAGACGGTCGTAAATCTCGTCTGCAAAAATAATCAAATTAAACTCGCGCGCAACCTTAACAATCTCTTCCAAAACTTCGCGACTATACAGCACGCCCGTAGGATTATTCGGGTTAATAATCACGATTGCTTTAGTACGAGGCGTGATTTTAGAGCGAATATCGGCAATATCTGGGTACCAATGCGACTTTTCATCACACATGTAGTGCACAGGAGTGCCGCCAGCCAGGCTAGCGCACGCAGTCCACAGCGGATAGTCTGGGCTTGGTATAAGAATCTCGTCGCCGCAATCAAGCAACGCTTGCATAGAAAGATTAATCAGCTCGGAAACGCCGTTGCCAGTATAAATATCTTCCATTTGCACTCCTGGAATGCCCTTAAGCTGATCATATTGCATAATCGCTTTGCGTGCAGAGAAAAGTCCGCGGCTATCCGAGTAGCCTTCGCAGTCAATAAGCTGCTGTTGCATATCGTAAATCACTTCGTCTGGAGCGCGGAAGCCAAAAGGCGCAGGATTTCCAATGTTGAGCTTTAAAATATGCGTTCCATTTGCTTCCATACGGTTTGCTTCTTCTACAACAGGGCCGCGAACGTCGTAAAGCACGTGCTCAAGTTTGGTGGATTTGTTGAAAGATCTATGTTTGAGTGTTTGGGAAAGTTGTTCTTCTGTAAGCTGTGGCTGATTTAATTGTGATTCTTCTGCAGACTGGCAGTTTTGCGCGACTTTTGAGCACGAATGACCGCCTTTGATTCCGTCGCAGCTAATTCCAAGAATTTGTGCAAGCATATCTCGCACGTCTTTGCGTGGCTCAGTTTTTCCGCTTAAATATTGACTTAGTTGACTTTTGCCAAGTTTATGGCCATCTTTTGCTGCAAGCTCGATTACGTCAATCTGCTTATATCCCTTGATTTTCATGGCCTTTTTAAGGTCGTTTGCAAAATTCTGTGCCATAATCCGTCTTTCTTTATGCCATCTTATAGAAGCTCATAAAATCAGCGTTCGTAAATTGAACAAATTTACAACAAAGTTCAAAATATAAGCTATAAATTGAACTTTGAGGCGATTAAAAGACAATTTTACGCGTCAAAACTCATTTCGCAAGCCTAAAATTGAATTTATTTTGAATTTTGACCAAATTCTGGCTGAGCAATAATTAAGAATTGAACTAAAAAGACATTAAATTGAACTTATTTTGATTTGCTGGAATACGATTTTGCGCAAGCCGCAATCTTGTAGTGCGTTTGTATTAAAAGTGCCTAAATTGGGTATAATCGCACTACATAAAGTTGCGAATCATCGCAGTTTATTGCGGTGATACTATGGGTTACATGTATTTCTTTACTCCGCGCAGATGTGAATCTACTCAAAAAATAATGTATGCCAACAAAGGGCAGGCTCTTATGGCAGCGGATAAAAGTTTTACGGAACGCGGAGCAAAGCTGTGGGTTTATAAATGTGATTATTGTGGAAGTTGGCATTTAACGCATTCAAATCCTGCGATTCGTAAGTATTGTGATATGCGCTCGCGGTTTGAAACAACCAAACCTAAGTCTAGAAAACGCGGATATAAGCCGCGTCTTCGTTAAATAATTATTGCTTAGTAATTAATGCTTAAAAATCAATAAATCAGAAAGTCAATAAATCAGTACTTAAAAGTAAATCCTTGCGCATTAAGCTGCGATTCGCAACTGTGGCTTTTAGCTCCAGAATCTACAGCAAGCTTTGCGATTTGTGCACTGAAAGCGTCCACTGGCCTATCTGCATTGCGTAAATCGTAGTATTTATGCACTCTTTCGTCGAAGTCTGCAAGTTTTTCAATCAAAACATCATCGCTGCTAGGGTATTCATTTTCAAAGAATTGCATACTCGAGTCCATGCGTGGCTTTAATTCTGGGCTTTGGTCTGGCTTGCCGATTGCAATCCCAAGAACGGGATACGTGTATTTTGGCAACTTCAAAAGTTCAATTAAATCTGGAATATTATTCAAAATTGAACCAAGAATTACGCAACCGAGTCCAAGCGATTCTGCGGCTGTTTCCATTGCGTGTAGTGCAAGAACAGCGTCGTTTTGCGATTGAGAGAATCTGTAGCCTGTTTTAAGAGTAAAATCGCTGCTTTCTGTGTCAATGCCATTTTTGCGCGCTATAGCAGCGTTCCTGCTCTGGTCAATAATAAAAACGTACAAAAGTGGCGCTGTTGCTATGTAAGTTTGATTTCCAAGTTTAGAAAGTTTTTGTTTAAGATCTTTGCTAGTGATTTTGATTGCAGACCAGTCGTTCAAAAACTGACTGCAGGCTGCGCGCTGTGCTGCTGCTTCCAACGTTTTTACAATATCTTCGCTAATTGGCTCATTTTTGAAAGCGCGTATAGATCTGCGATTAAGAAGCGTTTGAATAGTTTGATTTGCATATTCGTTCTGCGCATTATTTTGCTCGCTGTTCTGTGCGTTGTTTTTAGTTGACGTCATATTTTTATGTTAATGGTAACGAAATACCAATTAGAAATTGGCATGTAGAAGTGTTATAAAAGTGTTATAAATGTACGAGTGAACAAGTTGGCAGCGAAGCCGCTTGATAAATGCTTGCGTTAATGCACCAATCGCAAGCTAAGAATGGTGGTGCTAAGGCGGCGTTGGGTATGCTGAACGGTTTGAACAATATTGACATTAAAGTTAATGGCGATTTGTGCACAACGGATGCAACAGATACAACGGATTCGTACGAGATTCAAGATGTTCCAGCAACATGTTCGGGAGCGCCCGAAGGGCGACTAGTGCTTTTGCGCCACGGTCAAACTGCTTGGAGTGAATCTGGCCAGCATACAGGTAGAACCGATATTCCACTAACACAAGTTGGCCGCAATCAAGCTATAAGCGCAGGCGCCAGGATTCGTCAAGCTTTTCCAAACGGTTTTAGCGAGGATTGCCAGTTTGTAAGCCCGCTTATTCGTGCGCGTCTTACAGCTCAACTAGCAGGATTTTCGCATTGCACGCCGCTAGAATATGCTGCCGAGTGGGATTACGGCTGTGCAGAGGGGCGCACTCGAAAAGATGTGTCCGCTCTAAGCGGCGTTGAGTCATGGGATGTTTGGAAGGATGGCCCTAAAGCTCTTCCAGATTTTATGTCGGATTCTTGCCAAGAGATTCTTCCAAGTGGCGAAACAGTAAAAGTCGTGCGTTCTAATGGCGAATCTTTACAAGAAGTTTCTAATCGTACTCAAAAAATAATCGACTCTGTTTTGCCAAAACTTAAAAGCGGCAAGGATGTGATTATTGTAGCTCACGCGCACATTCTTAGGATTTTAGCAACCAGATGGCTTGGTGTAGATGCACAGCAGGCGCGCTTACTTAGACTAGACACCGCGCATTACAGCGCTCTTGGAACTTATAAGGGCGATCGTGTAATCGTTCGCTGGAATTGCTGATTTTTGCTTGCTTTAGATATACGACACGCCACCATATCAACGCTGCTATCGTTTGCAATATTTTTGCATTTGAGGCATAATAAAAAATGTCGAAAGGGCACCTAGGGGTGCGGCGGCCAAAAGGTAGGCCGACGGCATAGGAGAAAGGTTCGATGATGAATCGTACAATTAAGTCAACAATTGCGCTTGTAGCTTGCTCCGCAATGGCATTCGGTGCGCTCGCTGCATGCGGTTCTAGCTCTTCGGATTCTTCCGATAAGGGCAAGGTTTACTTCCTTAACTTTAAGCCAGAATCTGCTGATCAGTGGAAGGAAGTTGCTAAGGAATACACCAAGAAGACTGGTATTCCTGTAAAGGTTCAGAACGCTGCTTCTGGCACTTACGAGCAGTCCCTTAAGAGCGAAATCAGCAAGGGCAACGAAGCGCCTACACTGTTCCAGGTGAATGGCCCTGTTGGCTACGCAAGCTGGAAGGATTACACTGCAGATCTTAAGGATACCGAGCTTTACAAGCAGCTTCAAAACAAGGATATTGCTCTTAAGGATGGAGACAAGGTTGTTGGCGTTCCATACGCAATGGAAACTTACGGCTTGATTTACAACAAGGCTTTGTTAAAGAAGTACACGGAGCTTAAGGATGCTAAGGTAAAGTCTGCTGAAGAGATTAACTCCTTCGATAAGCTCAAGGCTGTTGCAGACGATATTCAGGCTCGTAAGGGTGAGCTTGGTGTTGATGGTGCATTCACTTCTGCTGGCTTCGATTCCAGCTCTGATTGGCGCTTTAAGACTCACCTTGCAAACATTCCTCTGTACTACGAGTTCAAGGCAGACAAGGTTACCAAGCAGCCAGCAAAGATTAAGGGCACGTTCCTTGATGGCTACAAGAAGATCTTTGATCTTTACATTACTGATTCCACAACTCCTGCAACTCAGCTCAGCTCTAAGACTGGCGAGGATGCAAACTCCGAGTTCTCTCTTGGTAAGGCTGTGTTCTATCAGAATGGTACTTGGGCTTGGACCGACTTGCAGAAGGCTGGCATGAAGGCCGAAGACCTTGGCATGCTCCCAATCTACATTGGTGCTAAGGGCGAAGAGAAGCAAGGCTTGGCTACTGGCTCCGAGAACTATTGGTGCATTAACGAGAAGACTTCGGATGCCAACAAGAAGGCAACCAAGGACTTCTTGAAGTGGGTTCTTACCTCTGATTACGGCAAGGAAGCTATGTCTAAGAAGATGGGCTTCACCACTCCGTTCAAGAGCTTTGCAGATATGAAGTCTGAGAATCCTTTGACTGCTGCTGCTGTTGAAGACGCTCAGTCTGGCAAGACTCCTGTAAGCTGGAACTTCACTATGATGCCATCTGACAACTGGAAGAACGATCTTGGCTCCGCTTTGCTTGAGTATGCTCAGGGCACTGGCAAGTGGGATAAGGTTAAGAGCGCCTTCGTTGACAATTGGGCTAAGGAAGTTGCTCAAGCTCACGAAGATCAGGACTAATCCGATTAATCCTAAGAATTGGGTTAAAACTGGATTATTAAATTCATAATTTAATATATGTCATTTTTGTAATTGCATTAGCACAGTGCATTAGTGACAAGTAAAAGAGCCTCAAGCCTAATGGTTTGAGGCTCTTTTTATTTTAAGAATTATCTTGAGTTAGATGTGGATTTAGTGAGATATGACTTTATTGAAAGAATGACTTTAGTTTAATAGTCTTAAGTTTAGAATTGTCTTAATTGTTCTCAAGCTGACTTGTGCTTGATCTAACTATAAGCTGTGCTGGAATGGTAATATATTTGCATTCTTCGCTTAAATAATCGCCATTAATCAAAGACAAAGTTATTTTAGCTGCGTCTACTGCCATTTCTGCAGGGTCTTGGCGAATAGTCGTAAGCCCTGTTTCTCTAGCGTAAAAACTATCGTCAAAACCAATAATCGAAACGTCTCCAGGTGTGCTATATCCGCTTCTAGAAAGCTGGAACATAAGCGGAATTGCTATGCCGTCTTCTTGGCAAGCAATCGCCGTAGGAACATTTACGTTGCTTAAAAGCGAAGAAACGATTGAGCTTATTCTGTCTAATCCTTCGGGGGCAACGATTTCTGTAGGCGTAATGCCGTTGATTTTGCATTCGTCAATAAAAGAGTGGTAGCGCTGCAAAACGCTAAAATGCAATGAAATATCGCGGTTTGTGCGAATGTAGGCAATGTTTTTGTGGCCTAGCCCAATAAGATGGCGTGCCATAAGTCGCGCGCCTTGATCGTCGTCTATATTAATCGTTGCGTCAAAGTCGCAATCCATAGGATTCAAGCAGTTTATACCTAAGACTGGCACGCCAGTGGCCTTTAGAGAAGCTACTTCCGACTTGTTTACGTCGAAGGAGCAAACGATTACAGCGTCTGCATTTCGGCGAGTTGGCAGCATGCTAAAGAACTCTGCACGCTCTTGGCTACTAGAAATTTGGAATATTGAAAGGTCGTAGCCAGCTGGGTGAAGAACTTGATTTAGGCCTTGTATAATCGATGCGCTAAACCATAGCCGAATGCTGTCGCTAAGAAGCAGTGCAACTCTTAGTGTTCTGCCAGATTTTAGTGCTGCTGCGGATCTAGATATTGAAAAGTTTAGTTTTTCGGCAATAGCTAATACTTTGTTGCGCGTTGCTGCGGAAACCAAGTCTGGGCGCGTAAAAGATCTAGAAACAGTAGATACAGATACATGCGCCTGGTTGGCCACGTCTTGAATATTAGCTGGCATTTGAACTCCTTTATTCGCGCAGCAAAATGTTTATTTAATATCTTCATTAATATTGTTAAAACATATGCAACGCTAGTATATGAGCAGTGTTGCATATGAGAATTTTTCACGTGCTTATTTGCGCTCATTACACAAACGTTTGCAATACGAACAATAATAGCAGGTTTTGCCGTAAAATCGCCAAAAATAGGGATTTTTTTCACATTTGATTTTTGCCTTCTTGAGTTACGACATGCAAAAAATGACAACGTTTGACATTGTGGTTGCATGTAGTAAGATAAAAGTATTGGTTCGAGCGCGGCCGCTCGTACAGGCGCGTACTCAAGGAGGAGAAAGTGACGAATCATGATTAATATGAGTGGAAAAGCAATACGCAAATGGTGGGCGTTATTCGCGCTGCCAACGTTTGCTGCATTTGTAATTGGCTTTTTAGTGCCATTTGTAATGGGCGTGTATCTTAGCTTTACTAAGTTCCACACTGTTACTGACGGAAAGTTTGTTGGAATCCGCAATTATCGCAAGGCTTTGCGAGACCCACACTTCCTTCATTCGCTAGTATTTACAACAGCTTTTACGGTTGTAACAACAATTGTTATTAATGTTATTGCATTCGCAATCGCTTACATGCTTACAAAAAAGTTCAAAGGCTCCAACCTATTCCGTACGGTATTCTTTATGCCGAATTTGATTGGTGGCATTGTTCTGGGCTACGTTTGGCAGGTAGTGCTTAATGGCATCTTGGGCTATTTTGGCCGTGCTATTACGTATTCTGCAACGTACGGATTCTGGGGCATGGTTCTTTTGATATGCTGGCAGCAAATCGGTTACATGATGATTATTTACATTGCTGGCTTACAAGCGCTTCCAGGAGACGTTATTGAGGCAGCTGCCGTTGATGGCGCAAGCCCAACGCAGACGCTGTTTAAGATTACAATCCCGCTTATGATGCCGTCTATTACGGTTTGCACGTTCTTAACGGTTACAAACGGATTCAAGCTATTCGATCAGAACTTGGCGTTGACTAATGGTGCTCCTTCTAGAAAGTCGGAGATGCTTGCATTGAACATCTTCAACACATTCTATGGAAGACTCAATGGTGAAGGCGTAGGCCAGGCAAAGGCAGTCATATTCTTCATCATTGTGGCTGTAATTGCTTTGATTCAGAACAGGTTGACAACTTCTAAGGAGGTGGCAGCATGAACGAGAAGACTAAGCATCCTGCGCTTTGGACC
>CAMXWX010000032.1 GCA_947252975.1 uncultured Gardnerella sp. | reverse complement strand
GTATTTTAGATACAATCGCACTACAGTTCTGCGTGTTTATGTAGTGCGTTTGTATTAAAAAACGCTGAAATTCGGTACAAACACACTACAGTTCTGCGTGTTTATGTAGTGCGTTTGTATCAAAAAACACCAAACGATGAAACGGATTATAAAACAAACAGGGCAAAGGACTGCGCGCCGAGTTTAAGCGCGGAAGAATCGCAAGCAACCGCTCCAACCGAAATCCGCGGCTGCAAAATCGCCTCTGGCGTAAGCCCTGCAAGCGCGCTAAGCGCAATCGTCTCCTCGTTTAATCCAGGATTCATAACAACAATGATTCGTTCTGTAGAGGATTCGCCATCCGACACAGCCGCGCACCGCTCGTACGCAAAACTGCGACCATCCACAGGCGCGTGCAACACTCGCCAAGTGGCATCCGCGTGCAACGCCGCGCACTCGTGACGCAAAGCAATCAACGCACGCACCCAGTTAAGCAGCGAATCACCATCCTGCTCCTGCCCCAAAACCGTTGGAATTTCGCCACTTTGCACGGCCTGCTTGCGCGAATTTGCGCAAGTCCTTCCATCCGCGCGCACCTCAACAGGCAGGTACAACTTCGACTTTGCGGCCGCAGAGAATCCAAAATTCTTGGAATCATCCCATTGCATTGGCGTACGCGTACCCGTGCGCGCATAACCGCCCTCTTTTGTAGGAATATCGCGGTATTTCATGCCGATTTCGTCGCCGTAATACACAAACGGCACACCTGGCATTGTAAGAATCATGCCAAACGCAATCCGCCTTTCGCGCTCACTTAATCGCGGAGCCAAACGCGGCGTATCGTGATTGCACGTTATAAAGCTAAAGTAGCCCTCGTTGCAAGTAGCCTCATACTGCGGGCAATAATCGTCTAAGAATGGGCAAATGCTGCCGCCGCCGCGCGCATTAAAGTAGCTGTGGTCGTGCTCGGGGCTGCTGTCTAGCGCATTATCCACATCTCTAGCCAGGCGCGCATAACCGTTAGGATTCCCATCCCATCGCCAATTCAAATAGAAGTCCATGTCGAATCCAGCAGTCAGCGCCTGACGAGGCCTGCCCCACTCCGAAACAAAAGCAGCCTGCGGATACTCGGCTTTTACAGCGCCCAGCATTTCTTGCCATGCGCGAATCGTGTTGTCTTTGCCAAGGCTTCCAGGGCCATTGTTGTCGTCGTTTTTTACAAGCGAATCCGCCATGTCTACGCGGAATCCGTCTGCGCCAAGCGAAAGCCAAAATCGCATAACATCAACCATTGCAGCGCGCGTTTGTGCAGCCTCCGCGGAATCTGGCGCGGATTGCCACGCGCAATCCCTTTGCGCAAAGCCGTAATTTAGCGCTGGCTGGCATTTAAAGAAGTTAAGAATATACGTTGCATCTCGCTCACTTTCGCCGCCAATAAACGGCATGGAATAGCCACTGAACGCGCTGTCTGTCCATATGTATCGCTTGCTAAACTCGTTTTCTTGCGCGCGCGAGCTTTGCTTAAACCACTCGTGCTCTTCGCTTGTGTGACCTGGAACAAGGTCTAGCAAAATGTGCATTCCGCGATTATGCGCTTCGCTAAAA
Organism: uncultured Gardnerella sp.; assembly: GCA_947252975.1. Lineage (GTDB taxonomy): Bacteria > Actinomycetota > Actinomycetes > Actinomycetales > Bifidobacteriaceae > Bifidobacterium. The sequence goes on along the minus strand of CAMXWX010000032.1, from coordinate 8,570 downwards.
AGACGTTGCAAATCCTCGTTTGTGCCGTAGCGCGCTGCCACTTTTTTGTAGTCGCGCACGTCGTAGCCTGCATCCTTAAATGGAGAATCGTAGCAAGGATTTAGCCAGATTGCGTTGCAACCAAGCGATTTTACGTAGTCGAGTTTTTCGATTATGCCTGGAATATCGCCGATTCCGTCGCCGTTTGAATCATAGAAGCTTTGTGGGTAGATTTCGTAGAATACGGCGTCGCGCAGCCATTGCGCATGTTCGTTTTGCATATTTCCCCCGTTTTGTTGGTTTTGTTGGCGTGACTTATCTTTTATTTTACTATTAACATTCTTGCTTTTCCCGGGTTTTGTACCAGATTTGACCTAAATCACGTACATTCTCGGGCGCGACGACCTGCCTGAGTGCTTAAAGCGTAGCGCGAAGGCAGGTTGTCGTTCGCGCAGATTAGCTGCGCTATTCCTCGCGGCTATTAGTAGCCGCTCGGCTGATTTGGCACGTAAAGTCCACTGGACTTTACATTTGAGCCAAATCACGCTTTGAAGGAGCTTGAAATGCGTTTTGCAATTTCAAGCTCAGTCAAAGCGCTTTGCCGCGTAGAAGCACACCGTGCTTCTACGCTAAGCGGCTCAGCGAGTCGAGGTGATTTCTCGCGCATTATGCAGCTCGAAATCGTCGACTCGCACGCGGTCTAAGCGCGCGAACGTCTTCGCCGCGCGAGCGACATGACCTGTCTTCGCGTCAAACAATCAATAATAAAATTCCGATAAATTTACTGATTTACAAAATAAAATATAACTTTTTATCAAAAATAAACAACTTTAGCGGAAATTTTTCCAATAGCGCGCAACATGATTTGCCAACTACAATATATACGTGTATACTACACATTGCTTATAAACAGATTTCAACAACAAATGTGACGCTGCAAAAACGCAGAGAAACGTCGAAGTTGCGTCACATGAAATTTGTTACTATGCCACCAAAGAACATGCCAAGCTGGCATGATATAGGAGGTCAAGGATGACGAATATGAAGAAAGTGCTGGGCGCAGGCCTCGCAATCGCCACTATGTTTGGATTTGCTGCATGCGGTTCTAGCACCAACGCTGGCTCCAGCAGCAAGTCGAACCCAGTAAAGCTCACCGTATGGTCTTCTTCCGAAGATCAGAAGGCTGGCGGCTGGATTCAGGCTATGGAGAAAGCCTTCCAGAAGGATCACCCAGAAGTTACTTTTAAGAACGCTGTTGTTGCACCACCAGATGCTGCTAAGACAGTTAAGCAGGATGCTAAGGCCGCTGCCGATGTTTACCTGTTCCCTAACGATCAGCTCGGCGACTTGGTAAAGGCAAACGCAATTGGCGAGTTGAGCGACGATGCTGCAAAGCAGGTTAAGGGAGACAACGATGAGACCATCATCCAGTCTGTAACCGCTCAAGATGGCAAGCTTTATGGCGTTCCATACATGGGCAACACTTGGTTCATGTACTACGATAAGTCCAAGTTCTCCGACGAAGACGTTAAGTCCCTCGATAAGATGCTCGAAAAGGGCAAGGTTGCTTTCGATATTAGCAACGCTTGGTACCTTCCAGGCTTCTACCTTGATGGCAACATGACCCTCTTCGGCGAGAAGAGCAACGATGGCAAGGCCGGCATCAAGATTGGTGATAAGGCTGCCGAAATCACTAAGTATGTTGCAAAGCTCATTCAGAACAAGAACTTTGTAATGGATGGCGATGGCGCTGGCTTGTCTGGCATTAAGAACCACACTGTTGACGCTTACTTCTCTGGCTCTTGGGATGCTGGCGACGTAAAGAAGGCTTTGGGCGACAACTACGCTGCTGCTCAGCTTCCAAAGTTTAAGTCCGAAGACGGCGAGCACCAGATGAAGTCCTTCGCTGGCTCTAAGGCTGTTGCTTACAACCCTAACTCCAAGGCTCCAGAGATGGCCGCTAAGTTCGCTGCATTCCTCGGTTCTAAGGAATCCCAGGAGCAGATGTACAAGCTTCACGGCGACATCCCAGTTGCTAAGGCTTTGAGCGATCTTGTTAAGGATAACCCAGCCGCTGTTGCTCAGATGAACACCATTGCTAAGACTTCTGTCTTGCAGCCAACCGTTCCAGAAATGGGTGCCTTCTGGGATCCAATGAAGACCTTCGGTACTGCATTGGCCAACAAGGAAGTCAACGACGGCAACGCCGCTGCAAAGATTGCAGACTTCCAGAAGGGCTTTGAGGAAGCTCTTAAGAAGTAAGTAATAACTTATGACTATTTTCTAAATATTAAATTCTTTTAAAAGAAAATAATATTTAGAAAAACACGGCAAGGACGCCCCGCTCCCCTAAGAACAGTAAATCGGGGCGGGGCGTTCTTTGCTTGTATAAGCCCCACAATTTTACGGAAAGGCATGTCATGACTGGCACGACATCCACCAAGCGAGGGAAGCGAAAGAAGGCACCTTCTGCCGATGAATTTGTGGCCCCTTCGCAATACTCACTACAGGAGGCTGCAAAGCACGCAGACGCACTGTCTTGGGTTTCGATAATTATCTTTGGTTTTGGTAACTTCGTTCGCAAACAGTACGTGAAAGGTCTCGTATTTCTTCTATGCGAGGCTGGAGTTCTTGCCTTCTTGGCCACAACTGGTGCGGAATATTTACCAAAATTCGGTACACTCGGCACTAGAAAACAAGGCAGAGTAAAGATTAACGGCTTCTGGCATTACGTTGCTGGAGATAATTCTGTTGAGATTTTGCTGTATGGCGTTATGAGCATTGCAGCAATCATTGTTTTAGTTTATTTAGCTACTTTGGCTTTGCGTAGCGCATACAAGGCTCAATCTTTTGTAAAGCGCGGAGAAAAGCCTATAACCTTTGTAAAAGATGTTGAGTCTTTGCTAGATCGCCACGCACACGTTGGTTTTATGACTCTTCCAACCGCTGGAATTGTTCTGTTTACGGTATTGCCATTAGCATTCATGATTTCAATGGCGTTTACAAATTACGACCGTGATCACACGCTCCTGTTCCACTGGGTTGGCTTAGACAACTTTGTTAAGATTCTTGGAAACACAACTGGAACCATTAATGCTGGAATCTTCTTCGATGTTTTGATTTGGACCCTTGTTTGGGCCTTCTTCGCTACATTCTTGAACTTCTTCTTTGGCATGTTTATGGCAATGATTATTAACAGGCGCACTACTCGCCTTAAGAGCTTGTGGCGCATCTGCTTCTCGCTTACAATCGCAGTTCCACAGTTTGTGTCTTTGCTTGTTATGCACAGCATGCTGCAAAGAGATGGCGCTATTAACCGTCTTCTCATCTCTTCTGGATGGATTCATTCCCCACTGCCATTCTTCCAGGACGCTACATGGGCAAGGGTTACCGTTATTCTCATCAACCTTTGGGTTGGTATTCCTTACACAATCATGCAAATCACTGGTATTTTGCAAAATGTTCCAGCAGAGCTTTACGAAGCAGCAGAACTTGATGGCGCAAGCTGGTGGCAGCGCTTTATGAACGTTACTATGCCATACATCTTCTTTGTTATGACTCCATACTTAATTACAACGTTCACTGGCAATGTTAACAACTTCAACGTTATTTACCTCTTGTCTGGCGGCGAGCCAACACCAATCGGCTCTTCGGCAGGTAAGACTGATTTGCTCATCACATGGCTGTACAAGCTTACGGTTGATAAAGATAACTACAGCATGGGCGCAGTAATCGGCATTATGACATTCATTGTGCTTGCGATTGTTGCTTTGATAACATACCGCAACTCTGGCTCCTACAAGAATGAGGAGGGATTCCGGTGAGTAATAAGAAGGATCTTATGCAAAGCGAACAAACTGTGCATAGTACACGCAGCGTTCCATTCTGGCGCGATCAGCGCGTGCGCCGCATAATCGGAGATATCATCACTCATATCTTCCTGATTATTATGTCTATTATTTGGCTCGCGCCAATCGTATGGGTGTTCTTGGAAAGCTTTAACCAAAACACCGCTCCATACCAGACAACGTTCTTCCCAACTAAGTATACGTTTAATAATTACATTCAGCTGTTTACTGAGCGAGAAGTTCTTGACTTCCCACGAATGTTCTTAAACACCTTGATTGTGTCTATTTTCGTGTGCATTATCTCTCTGTTCTTCGTGCTTGTAGTAGCGTTCTGCATGTCTCGCTTGCGTTTCCGCGGTCGTAAGACATTTATGAATATTGCTTTGATTCTTGGCATGTTCCCAGGAATCATGGCAGTTATTGCTATCTACTTCATTTTGAAGGCTTTTGGATTAACGAATGGCTCCGTTGTTCTTATTTCTCTGATTATCGTTTACTCTGCTGGTAGCGGCATGGGTTTCTACGTTATGAAGGGCTACATGGATACGATTCCAAAGTCTTTGGACGAGGCCGCCTACTTGGATGGTTGCACAACTTGGCAAGTATTCTATAAGATTATTCTTCCAATATGCAAGCCTATGATTGTGTTCCAGGCTATTGTTAGCTTCTTGGGTCCATGGCTTGACTTCGTTCTTGTTAAGACGATTGCTCGTACTCAAGATAATTACACTGTGGCTTTGGGCTTGTACCAAATGTTGCAGAGAGAATACATTAATCACTGGTTCGCACGATTCTCCGCTGGAGCTGTGTGCGTTTCCATTCCAATCGCAATCCTGTTCATTGTTATGCAACGATTCTACGAAGAGTCGATGTCTGGCTCTGTTAAGGGATAGTAAGCTCTGCATTAATTGTAGAGTTTGGTGAAATATGGGGGTCGAGCGTTAAAAGCGTTTCGGCCTTCGTATTTTATGCTAAATAATTTAATAAAATACAAAAGGATATATTCATGACGTTCCCACCTTCAACACAATGGCCAGTTTATTCGGGGCAGCTCGGATTCTCGCTTAACGAAAGATCGACCACATTTACGCTTTGGGCGCCAACAGCATCGAGCGTAACACTGCGACTTTTTGAAACAGGAAACAACAGCGAACCTTTTAAAACACGTGATTTGAAGCCATTGCGCGACGGAGCATGGAGAACGTCAATCTTGCAAAGACTAGATGGCGTTTACTACGACTTTCTTGTGACTTTTGCAGATGGAAAAGTGAATCGCACAAGCGACCCTTGGGGTGTTGCTAGCGGCGTAAATGGCGAGCGCAGCCTTGTTATTGACGAAGATCGCGTGGCTCCTGCAGGGTGGCACAAAGACAAATCGCCAGAATTTGTGCGCCATGCAACGGTTGTTTGGGAAACGCACGTTGAAGACTTTAGCAGCAATGCAAATGGCGGATTTAAGCCAGAACACCGCGGTCAGTATCTTGCTTTTACAGATTCGCATACAACTTTAGATTCAGATAGCAACTTCCCTACTGGAATCGACTATCTTAAAAAACTTGGCGTAACTCACGTTCAACTAATGCCAATCTACGATTTTGCGACTGTGGATGAGGTTGCGATTTCGTCTGCACGCAAAGATGGAAAAAGTGTTGATTCGCTTTACAATTGGGGCTACGATCCTCACGCGTACAACGTGCCAGAAGGCGCATACTCCAGCAACCCGTACGACGGAACGGCAAGAATCCGCGAGTGCAAGGCGATGATTGGCGCTTTGCACAAGAATGGCATGCGCGTAGTTATGGATGTTGTTTATAATCACATGTTTGAAGCAGCATCGAACGCGTTTGAAAGCGTTGCTCCTGGCTATTTTTGCAGGCGCAAGGATGACGGCGGATTTGCAAACGGATCGGGCTGCGGCAACGAAATGGCTTCCAACCACCCAATGTTTAGGCGTTTTATGATTGAGTCTATTTTGCATTGGGCGCGCTGCTACCATGTGGATGGTTTTAGGTTTGACCTTATGGGCTTAACGGATGCGCAAACTTTGAATATGATTCGTGCCGAACTAGATAAGCTTGATGGCGGCAAAGATATTCTTATGTATGGCGAGCCGTGGGGTGCGGATGCTGCAGCTGTTGGCGATGACTGCCCTATGGGAGATAAAGCTGGGCGCGACTTCCTTGATTCTAGAATCGGCTGGTTTAGTGATGAGTCTCGTGACACGATTAAGGGCAATGTTATGGATCATCGAGACCGCGGCTATGTAAATAGCAACGAGTTCTGGACGGCAGATCCTGTGCGCAATGCGTTTAATGGCTGGCGTGGTATGCCTTGTGCTGGTAAGAGTGTTGGCCAGATTGTGCAGTATGTTTCTGCTCACGACGATTTGACTTTGTGGGATAAGCTGTGCATTTCTATGCGCGACAATGCGTCTAACTGCGATTTTGACGCAAGCGATCCAAACAGCGTTGCAGACATCTTCAGCGCTAACATTCTTAGCGCTGGCATAATTTTGTGCTCCGCTGGAATGCCATTTATGCTTGGCGGCGAAGAGTTTGGCCGCACTAAGCATGGTTGCGATAACTCCTATAATCGCGGAGTTGCTATGAACCAGCTTGATTGGTCTAGAGCTAAGCGATTCCAACCGCTTGTAGACTGGTATAGCGCGCTTATAAAACTTCGCGCTAAGAACGCTGATTTCTACGACGCTCAGCACACGCGTCTTAACGCATCCGATAATTCTGTTCTTGCGGAGCAAATTGAAAGCGACTTGATTGTGTGCGCTAATCCTATGAAAGATGCGTCTGCAACGGTTGATTTGCCTGAGCCTTGCGCAAGCCGCAAAAAATGGCGCTGTGTGCTGGACTCCAGCGAGTACTTTGATAGATGGATTGGCAGCGCTTCCGGCAGCCGCGCATCAATGCTTTGCGATGATAATGGCGATCAGCGCGCAGTTCATATTCCACCACGTACTTTTGTTGTGTTAAGCAACAAGCGCGCTTGATTGCTCGAGTTTTTTTAGCGCTCGAATCGCATTTTATCCCGATTTTGTTCCCTTATTCTTGTGATTTGGAAACAAAGTCGGGATTATTTTTGGATTTATAGTTGAATATTATATTTTCAAATACTTAGCCGAATATTTGGTCAAATACTAATATTTCAAGGCAAAACCTTGTAATTTCCTTAATTGTTCCTTATAAATTGCCAAAGTGAGCGAATTATTCCTGCTGTTCTGCTAGAATCATTTTTAGACTTTATACCCCCCTTGCGTATATTCGCGATGGTGGAGAGGAGAAAGTTCAGTAACAAGACAGAGACGCTATTAAAGCACACATTGCATGGCAGCGCTTTGATCTTACAACTTGATAATTAAACAAATATCCCCACCCCCAAACCTAAATGATTTGAAGAATGAGGTAAATATGAACGCTAAGATTGCAGCCGCTATCTCTTTAGGCGCTAGCTCTTTGGCTCTTATTGGAAGCATAAGCATTGCAAACGCAGCAAACGCCGCAGACACGACTACAACCGATACGTCCAATCATCCAGCAGCACGTGTTGAAAGCATATCCGACACTGGTTTTAATGCTGTTAGCAATGTTATGTCTTACGGTCCAGAAGATTTTAAACCACAAACCGTTAACTCGCCTGTTGCTGGTAATGAATCTGGAAAGACTCAGGCAGATCAAACTCAAAACGCTGCTGCTGGCCAACCACAGCAAGGTCAGACTCAAGGCAATCCTGGTTCTGCTGGCGCTAGCCAGACAAGTTCCGACCCTAGCGCAAGCACACAAGGCAAATCTTCTGAAAAGAAAGAAGATCATGGCTCCGAAGGCAACACTGGTGCGCAAGCTGGTGGCAAGAATTCTAAAACACCGCCTGAAGAAGCACAAAAGAAGTTTGAAAAAGATGCAACAGAGAAGTTTAAAGATGCAAACAAATATCTAAACGAAGCAACTGCATCATACAATCCAGTAGAAGAAGAAGTAACTAAAACTCAAAACGAAGCCGATGAAGCTATCCAGAGCGTAAATAGCGCAATAGAAAAGAAAACACAAGCTGTAGCTGGAATCGAAAAAGCGAAGAAAGATATAGCAGCTAGAACTCAAGAGCTTAAAGACGCTCAAGGTGAAAATAAAAAAATTATTGAAGAAAATTTGCAAAATTCAAGGCGGGATTTAGAAAGAACAGCTAAAGACGCTTCAGATGCTATGAACCAGATTGCAGCAGCGTCTGAAAAAGTTGTTAAAGTTCAGAAAAAAATCCAAGATGCAGAATCTAAGGTTAACGATGCAACAGATAAAATCTCAGAAAAAAGCAATACTGTTTGGAATATGATTAAAGGTCTTGAGAGTAATCATGGAGATCTTTTTAAGAAAGACGAACATCGTAAAGGCGCATTTAAAATCGTCACAGATAATCTTACTACGTATATAAGCAAATTAAGCACATTGTCTAACAACCTTAACGGCCGCAAAGATTCGCTTGCTGCAGCTGCTAAGAGAGCAGAGGAAGCACTTAGCTCTGGTCTCCCATCTGCCGACGAGCCTGATGCGAATGCTCCGCAAGAGCAAATTCCACCAATGCAGAACCAGCAGAACGCTCCAGCTCCTGCTCCAGCAGAGCCAGAGCAGCAAGAGCAGAATCAAGCTCCAGCGCCGAACGCTCCACAAGGGAATCAACAGACTCCACAGGCTAATCCACAAAATCCTGCAGAGCCAGAGAAACAAACTCCTCCTACTC
>CAMXWX010000031.1 GCA_947252975.1 uncultured Gardnerella sp. | reverse complement strand
AGTTAAAGCGAAAATCAATGAAATCATACATGATAAAAAACAAGTTGATAAAGTCTTAGCAAGCGTTAAGTCTGCTAAAAATGGGCAAGCTGTTGTATACCAAGATCGTAGTGGTGACACAGTAAGTAATCCTGAATGGCTTACAAAACCAAATATTTTGGAATTGCAACGTTATCGTGGAGTTAATGATCAAGGAGAAAAGAAACCAGTTGGAAGTGATAATGTCGGAGAGTGGAACGACGTTACCCTAAAAACTGATATGTATGCACATGTTGAAGAAAGAAATGGCAGTAAGTATTTAGTTTTTGATGTCTTTTTCAATAATGATGGTCGATCGATGCTTAAGCATTCCAATCAGCAACAATATGTTTGGCAAATACCTTACCAAATCGCAGATTTGAATAATGGTGGTTATAAAGGCGATACTTTGTCTAACTTATCTATTGATTTTTATGACAAAAATGCTTCCTCTGCGTATAATGCTGTGTTGTCTCGTGATTTTTCAAATTTCTATAAAAATAATGCTAACTCAGCTAAATTAAATCCCTTACAGACAGATCACCATTTTGGTCAATCTATTTATCTCTATACGTTGGGAGTACGTGCAGGCAGAAGTCGTAATCAAGATTTAAGCGATACCTTCCATTCTAATAAAGATGATCAAACTATTAAAAATGCGACTAAGTTGAGTGCACCTTACAGTAGTTACAGTTATGGTATTGGTGTTAGAACGACCGCTGTTAACGAAGCAGCTCACTTGCACTGTGATGTTAAATTGAGACCTGGTGTAACGACTGAAGATATTCAAAATGCTTATACTTGGGCTAATACATCATCTTATGGTAGAACTACTAATTCTGCTTATACTTTCATTTCAGGTCGTGAACCATATGGAGAAGAAAATTTACCGCGTAAAAAGAGTGATAGTGAAGCACCTAAGTTGTATTTAAATGGGCAACCAATGACTGATGGTAAGGAATTTACAACTTATCAAGGAGAAAGTACACCACTTAAATTTGAAGCCTCAGATAACGAAGGTAAGTTAAAGAACTTTAAGGTTACAGGCATGCCAAGTGGTGACTTTAGTGTGGATAATCAATCTGCTACTGAAGCTGCAAAATATAGTAAGGACTATAGTCAGGAAAAATTTGAAAATAAGGTAAATGGCCAACCTAAAGAGAAAATATATGATATTGCTGTTACAGCTACTGATGAAGCAGGCAATACTACTTCTCATAGTGTTAAGGTTCAATTAAAGAACCAAAGTAGTAAATATGCTGCTCCAACGGCAGATGTGATTACTGTTAAACGTGGTGAAAAGCCAAGCAATGATGGTATTTTGGCCAAATTGAAATATAATAAAGAAGATGATAAAAAAGGCACACCATCTGTTGTTTCAATTCCAGATACTAATTTAGTACCAGATGCGTTCAAAACTGGGGATACAGCTGATGCAGGTTCTGCGGTTGTTAAAGTTACTTATTCAGATGGTTCCTATCATACAGTGAATGTTCCCGTTAAAGTTAAGAAACCAGATAATTTAGCTAATACATTAACTGGACAAACTGTTGAAGTAAAGGTCGGTGATCCATTAAAGCAGACTGCTGATAAAAAAGTTGATGCTAAACAATATGTGACTATTACGGGCAATGTACAGCCACAAAAAGTTGAATTTGAAAAGGAACCGAGAACTGACTTAGCTGGGACATTCAAACGAAAAGCGATTGCTACTTATCCCGACGGTTCTAATAATGAGACTGATGTTACTTTCAAAGTCAAACCTCTAAAACCAGTCATCCAGACTAACTTGATTGGACATGCTAACCAAGAAAATCAGAAAGTAACGGTATCTGTTGGGGACGGAGTACCTGATGGAGCAATTGTTCGTTTGACTGATGATAAAGATAAAGTTCTAGGAGAAGGACAAGTAAATAATGGTAGTGCAGAAGTTGTTATCAAAGATAAAATGCCCGCTAATACGAAAGTAAAAGCTACTACTATTGTTAAAAATGGTGGAGAAATCACTTCCGATCCAAGTGATCCAAGCAATGTATCTCAAGATGATGTCGCACCTACATTAACAGTTTCCGCTCCATCAGAAATTACCGCAGGTGACGATTTGACTTTTACTTTTGATGCTAAGGATAATGTCAAGGTTAACTTTGAGATTGCAACTGGCATTGCGTCAGGTATGTTTGATATGGGAAACTTAATGAATATATTGTCAACTCAGCAGAAGACAACGTATTCTTCTTATCAAGATGACCATATGAAAGGAACGACCACTTTATTGTCGGTACCTGATAGTGAAGTGGGTAAACATGAATTTACCTTTAAAGTAACAGACGATGCAAATCATACAGTTACTAAGAAGGTGTCAGTAACTGTTTATCCTAAATTAAAATTGAATGTTGAACCGATTACGGTGCCTTTAGGTGGAACATTGCCTGATGCTAAAGTAGCACTAGGTAACACAGAAGGAATTGCAGAAGTTAAGAATAAAACAACAGGAAAAGTGGATATTCCAGCACCAACTATTCAATGGGTAGAAAAGCCAAAAACTGATAAAGTTGGTAATGCACTACCAGGTAAAGTAAGAATTACATTTAATGATAATCGTAATGGTGGTAAGCCAGTAGATGTATCAGTACCCGTTAATGTACAAGACCAAAACGCTCCTGAAATTAAAGTTTACAAGAAAGAAAATGGCAATTATGTTGAAATAACTGCTAAAGATAAAGATGGTTATATTAAACTTGATAGTTATGCACGTGAAGATGTGGACTTTAAGATCACATCAACCGATAATAGCGGTCAGATTAATGATTTAAGTATGATGCCTATTCCTGGAGTAAAGAGTTCGACACCAGCTGGTGCAGGATCAACAGCTAGTCCTAAGTCATTTACTTTAACAGGCCAAGCTCCGTTAGGAGATAAGTATTCTAGAGTTGTAAAAGCAGTCGATCCTTCAGGAAACACGACGACTTTGAAAGTTAGATTGTATCCTCATAACCAGAGTGAAAAGTATGGTAATAAGGTCCAAGGAAAATTATTAACTTATAAGATGTCAGACGGTAATAATTATCCTGATCCAAAAGATGGTATTTCTCAAGAGGGGAATGATTTTCCAGTAGGATCAACTTATTCATGGGCAACAGAGCCAAAATGGACTGATCCAACAAGTGGTAAAGATGGTAAAGGTACTCCAAAAGAAGTATCAATTTGCGTTACTTTACCAGATGGTTCTACTAAGAATGTCAAATCAACGCTTACTATCATTGATGATGTTCCTCCTGTGATTGAAGAACCAGAAGATGCTGAAGCAATTACAAAAGATAATCATACTGTCTATCGTGTAAAGGTCGTACGTGGTGGTGAAACTAAGATTTCTCTTAAATTGCACGATACATCAGGTCAATTACAAAGTGTGACAGCAACAGGGAATAATTTTGTGACAGCAGGTACACTTTCTAAGACTACTGGTGCAACAATTGACAATCCTGCAACCGTTGATTTAACGGTTAAGGCACCAAATCAAGCAGCAGAAGAAGGTAAGCCTTGGCAAGAAACAGTAACCTTAACAGATGCGAAGGGAAACACTACCACAGCAACGCTTGAATTATATGCTGATAAGGATGCTGATTTGTATAATCCTACAGTAACTCCTGTAGTTAAGGCTAATCCTACTGATACAGTAACTCAAGATGACATTAAAAAGGCTGTTACTAAGGATAAAGAGTATCCTAATAATTATGCAGATCCAACAGTTGCAGTTGATGGTAAAATAGAAGATTACAATAAGGATAATAAAAAAGACTACTTTGTGCCTGTTACAGTTACATATCCAGATCAATCTAAAGATCATGTTCAAGTCCATGTGACGATTGGTAATGATACGCTAGCTGCTAAATATGAAGCAAAAAACGGACATATAAGTGTTGATTATGGTACTTCAAAAGATACTATTAAGAACAAAGTTGAAAACGCCAGCGAAAATGGAGTTAAAGTAAAGGAAGGTAAGAAAACAGTCAAAAAGGCTGAATATACTGTTCAGGTTCTTGAAGAATCAAGCCTTCCAGATGGAAAAATAGCTGGTAAGTTTGAAGTTCCTGTTAAAGTTGTTTATAAAGATGGATCTGCTGATACAACAACGGTCAAAGTTACAGTAGGACAGCCCCAAAGTAAATCTGATGTAAGTTCGTTTATAGGGCAAGTTGAAAAAGAGTATGGACAAGCAACTAAAGAAAATGATGTAGTAAAAGTAATTAAGCAAGATGATGGCCCTAAAGATTCTTCACATATAAAGGATAAACAAATTGTTCCAGGGCAAACGCTACCTGATGGTAAACATCCAGGCACGCAAAAGGTACGTGTACAATTAACATTTGATGATGGTTCCCATAAGGTGGTAGAAGTTCCTGTTATTACTAAAGATCCACTTAACAAACAATATGAGCCAGGAGCTACTGAACTTAAAAAAGAGTATGGCAAACCAGCAACTAACGAAGAAATTGAAAAACAAGTAACAGTACAGGATAGTAGCAAAAAACCAGCACCTAAAGAAAATGTAACCAAGATAGAAGTTGTCCCAGGGCAAACTGCTATAGACGGAAAACAACCCGGTACAGTGAAGGTACAGGTTAAGGTAACTTATAAGGATGGTACAAGTGACATCGTTAATGTTCCTGTGACAGTAGCTGATCCTGCGAGTGTTACTTATCCACCAAAGGCTGATGCATTAACAGTGCCATGGGGGACAAAACAAGACGATATTAAGAAGCAGATTGTAAGTAAGGTTACAATTGATTCTAAATATCCTACTGATAAGACTAAACCAAAGATTGAAGTAGCTAAAAATGCTAATGTGCCAGATGGACAAACATCTACTAAAGTAAATGTTCCTGTTGAAGTCACTTATCCAGATGGGTCAGTTGCTATTGTTCAAGTTCCTGTAACAGTAGGCAATAAGCAAGCCGATAATTATGATCCAACAGTGACGCCAATTAAGAAAACTTATGCTGAACGTAAAATTACAGCAGCCGATATTAAGAAAGCAATTACCATTAATGGCTTGGATCCAAATAAGGGTGACTATACTATTTCTGTAGATGATGCTATCCCTGCAGATGGCTTTGCTGAAGGACATACTGATGTTGCTGTGACTATCCAATACAAAGATGGTTCTCAAGATAAGACAAAAGTTCCAGTAATTATTGGACAATCTGAAGCAGGTTACACTGAAAAGAATTTGCCACAAGCTAAAACTATTTATAAGAATTACGGTGAAGAGATTAAAGATAGTGAAATTACGGGAGCAGTATCTGTTCCACACTACACTAAGAGTGATAAGCAGACTCCAGGGGATGCAACGAAACTTAAATTTATCATTGCTAAGGACAGTGCTAAGCCAGATTCACATAAATCAGGCAAAACTTTAGTTAAAGTGGTAGTTACATATGAAGATGGATCACAAGCTACTGTTGATGTTCCAGTAATCGTGAAGGCTCCAGATACTGAGAAATACACACCAGCAGCTACTACAGTTGAAAAAGAATTTGGCAAGCAAACTTCAGAAGATGACATTAAAAAGGCTATTACTATCTCTGGTTATCCTGAAGATAAGAAGAATAAGATTCAATATAAGGTTTCGACCGATAAAATTCCAAATGGTCAAACAGCTGGAGACTTTACTGTTCCAGTTGAGATTACTTATGCTGATGGGTCTAAAGGAAATATAGATGTACCTGTTAAAGTGAAGACACCTCAACCTCAAAAAACTGATACTACTGTCTTTGTTGGAACTATTCCTGATGCTGAGAACAGCATTAGTAATAAAGACCAGTATCCAAAGAATACGACATTTGAATGGGAGAAAACACCTGATACTTCCAAAGCGGGTGAGCCAACAGGCAATATTTTAATTCATATACCAGGTCAAAAAGATCCACTTAAGGCTGAAAATGTTAAGGTTAAAGTTGTTGCAGTTCCCGAGACTCAATCTATTAATGTCTTTGAAGGAGAAACACCTGAGGCAAGTAAGGGAATCAAATCTAAAGAGGGGACAACCGCAGAATGGCAAAAAGACCCTGCTGGGGTTGCTCAGATTCCTGATACGAGTACAGCTGGAACGGTTAAAGGCAAGGTAGTGGTAAAAGTTCCTAGTGTTCAAACGCCTGCGACAGTAGAAGTTACAGTAAATGTATTACCTGCACCTAAAGGTGTCACTATCAATACCACTGTTAATGGCTCGGTGGATCCTAAATCTGGCGTAAAAGGCAATGACAAGTATCCTAATAACACTAAATTTGTTTGGAAGGATGGCAATCCTGATTTAACTAAACCTGGTATTGTGACTAAGAAGGTCACTGTAACTGTTCCAGGTATGAAAGCTAAAGAGGTTGAGGTAACCATTAATGTGTTGCCAAATCCAGCTGGTCAGGATCAAGTCACACTCCAAGGTCAAACACCTGATCCTAAGAAGAGTGTTGCTGATCATGATAAGTATCCAAAAGGAACAACCTTTAAATGGACAAAAGAACCGTCTACTGATAATCCAGGAGAAACTGCTGGAAAAGTCGAAATTACAGTTCCTGGTTCAGATAAGCCAATAACTGTTGATGCTAAGTTGAAAGTCATTCCTTATCCAACTAAGCAACATCGTGTAGTTCTTCAAGATCCTGAAGGAAAGACACCTCTGAATGCTAAGGATAGTATTAAAAACGCTGATCAGCTGCCATCTGATCCAAATAATGCTACTACTTTCACTTGGAAGGATGGTAAGGCACCTGATAACAAAGTACCAGGCAACAAGAATGGTGTTGTTTTAGTCAAAATTCCAGGTGTGGATAAAGAAATTGAAGTACCAACTACAATTGAGGTAGTTCCAAAGCCAAATGCTAATGATGGGATTAAGGTTGCTAAAGGTGGCGATCCAAAACCAGAAGATAGCATTGCTAATATTGGCGATCTTCCTTCAGGGACAACCTTTAAGTGGAAGAAGGATCATAAGCCAAATACAGAAAATCCAGCTGAGAAGGTACCAGGTGTCGTTGAAGTGACAATTCCAGGAATTGATCATCCAATTGAAGTACCCGTTAATGTTGTTGTAACAGACAAACCATTTATCAATAATGGGGTTGCTACCAATGATTCAGGTGATAAAAACAAGACAGAAATTACAGGTAAATCGCTTCCAGGAACCAAGATTGAAGTTCAAGATGAAAATGGAAAGAAGATTGGTGAAGGTGTCACTGATCAGGAAGGTAAGTTCCAGATTGCTGTTACACCAAAACAAGCTGCAGGTAAGCAATTAAAACTTATTCCTACAAACAATAATCAAACAGGCGATGCAACTACAGTTACGGTTACTGAAAAGCCAGCTAAGCCAACAATTGATACGCCTGAGAACGGCAGTGTAACCATTAAACCAGCAGATAATGCTAATAATGTTTCTATTGATGTAGATATGGTACCTAACACGGTTAATGAGGTCATCGATGAAAATGAACCGCAGCCAAAACAAACTATTGCTGCTCATAAAGACAAAGATGGTAAATGGAAATTAGATGGAGATGTACCAACTGGCGTAACCATTGATCCAGAAACGGGTGCTATTACTATTCCTGCTGAAGCAGTTAAGGATGGAAGTCCAATTTCTGCAATAGCAAAGAATAAGGACGGGAAATCTTCTGATGCTGCTAAGGGAACAGTCGGATTTATCAAACCACAAATCATTAACCAATCGGCTAACAATGATGATACTAAGAATAAGACAATCGTAACTGGTAAAACATTACCTGGTGCTGTTGTTAAAATTGTAGGTCCTAATGGTCATGAATTTACTGATTCCAAGACTCCTGTCAAAGCGGATAAAGATGGTAACTTTACTGTTGAAATTCCAAAACAGGAGCAAGGTACATTGTTGACAATTACGCCAATTAATGGACCTAAGGCAGGGACACCAGTAAATGTAGCAGTAGGTATCTCTATTACTGATCAAAAGGCTAAGAATACTAGCGATAAGCCAGATAAGACAGTAGTAAGTGGGGAGACCGCACCAAATGCTAAGGTTACAATTACAGATACTGATGGTAATCCAATTAAAGATAAATCTGGACAACCAGTTTCTGTTACTGCGGATGATAAGGGACACTTTACAGTGGATATTCCAAAACAAGCTGATGGAACTAATATAGTGTTAACACCAAGTCTGAAAAACGGAGATAAACCTAATTTAGTAGGTGAACCAGTTAATGCTACAGTAAAAGATACTCCAGTAGTTAAAGATGGAAAAGCTATTAATGATCCAAAGACGCCAGATAAGACAGTAGTAAGTGGAAAGACAACGCCAAAGGCACAAGTTGAAGTCAAGGATAAAGATGGCAAGACAATTGGCACAAGTACAGCAGATGAAAACGGTCATTTCACAATTCAAGTACCAAAACAAGATCCAGATACTAAGTTAACATTAGTCCCAACAGCTAATGGAGTTACAGGAGAACCAGCTGAAGTAACGGTAAAAGATGTGCCAGTAGTAAACGAAGGTACAGCTTACAATGGTCCAAAAACTCCGGATAAGACGGTAGTAAGTGGCAAGACTACGCCAAAGGCAAAGGTTGAAGTTAAGGATAAAGATGGCAAGACCATTGGCACAGGTACAGCGGATGAAAACGGTCATTTCACAATTTCAGTACCAAAACAAAATCCAGATACTAAGTTGACACTAGTGCCAACAGCTAATGGAGTTACAGGAGAACCAGCTGAAGTTACAGTAAAAGACGTGCCAGTAGTAAATGACGGTACAGCTAACAATGATCCAAAGACGCCGGATAAGACAGTAGTAAGTGGAAAGACGACGCCAAAGGCACAAGTTGAAGTCAAGGATAAAGATGGTAAGACCATCGGCACAGGTACAGCAGACGACCAAGGCCACTTTACAGTCGCAGTACCAAAACAAGATCCAGATACTAAGTTGACATTAGTCCCAACAGCTAATGGAGTGACAGGCGAACCAACTGAAGTTACGGTAAAAGATGTGCCAGTAGTAAATGACGGTACAGCTAACAATGATCCACAGACGCCAGATAAGACAGTAGTAAGTGGAAAGACAACGCCAAAGGCACAAGTTGAAGTCAAGGATAAAGATGGTAAGACCATTGGCACAGGTACAGCAGACGACCAAGGCAAATTTACAATTCAAGTACCAAAACAAGATCCAGATACTAAGTTAACATTAGTCCCAACAGCTAATGGAGTTACAGGCGAACCAACTGAAGTTACAGTAAAAGATGTGCCAGTAGTAAATGAAGGTACTGCCAACAATGATCCAAAGACGCCAGATAAGACAGTAGTAAGTGGCAAGACAACGCCAAAGGCACAAGTTGAAGTCAAGGATAAAGATGGCAAGACCATTGGCACAGGTACAGCAGACGACCAAGGACACTTTACGGTCGCAGTACCAAAACAAGATCCAGATACTAAGTTGACACTAGTGCCAACAGCTAATGGAGTTACAGGAGAACCAGCTGAAGTTACAGTAAAAGACGTGCCAGTAGTAAATGAAGGCACAGCTAACAATGATCCAAAGACACCAGCCAAGACAGTAGTAAGTGGCAAGACGACGCCAAAGGCACAAGTTGAAGTCAAGGATAAAGATGGTAAGACCATCGGCACAGGTACGGCAGATGACAAAGGAAACTTTACAGTTGCAGTACCAAAACAAGATCCAGATACTAAGTTGACACTTATCCCAACAGCTAATGGAGTTACAGGCGAACCAGCTGAAGTTACAGTAAAAGATGTACCAGTAGTAAATGACGGTACAGCTAACAATGATCCAAAGACGCCAGATAAGACAGTAGTAAGTGGAAAGACAACGCCAAAGGCACAAGTTGAAGTCAAGGATAAAGATGGCAAGACCATTGGCACAGGTACAGCAGATGACCAAGGAAACTTTACAGTTGCAGTACCAAAACAGGATCCAGATACTAAGTTAACACTTATCCCAACAGCTAATGGAGTTACAGGAGAACCAGCTGAAGTAACGGTAAAAGATGTGCCAGTAGTAAATGACGGTACAGCTAACAATGATCCAAAGACGCCAGATAAGACAGTAGTAAGTGGCAAGACGACGCCAAAGGCACAAGTTGAAGTCAAGGATAAGAGTGGAAATAAGGTTGGTGAAGGTACAGCAGACGACCAAGGAAACTTTACAGTTGCAGTACCAAAACAAGATCCAGATACTAAGTTGACACTTATCCCAACAGCTAATGGAGTTACAGGAGAACCAGCTGAAGTTACAGTAAAAGACGTGCCAGTAGTAAATGACGGTACAGCTAACAATGATCCAAAGACGCCAGATAAGACAGTAGTAAGTGG
>CAMXWX010000030.1 GCA_947252975.1 uncultured Gardnerella sp. | reverse complement strand
CAAGTCGACCATTAAGATGCTGCATTCCTTGTTTGAAATTTACACCCGTATAGGCATCGCGAGTTGCTGTTGGGATGCATACGGATACTCCACCAACTGCATCAATCATATTGCTTAATCCACTGAAATCAGCGACTATAAAATGATGGATATTTAAACCAGTAAGTGAATTAACAGCTTTTAACGAGCATGATGCTGCTGAGGCTAAATCTCCGCCTTGTGCATATCCTAAGGCGAAAATTGAATTAAACATCACATGTTTTCTTGCAGGAATATGTCCTTTTGTAGTGTCGCATGCTGGTGCGTTTACCATAGAATCTCGTGGAATAGAAACGATATTCATGTATGATCTATCTGCGCTAATTTGAACTACCATAGTAGTATCTGACTGATGATCACCAGTTTCACCGTCGTGTGTGAAGCTTTGATTGTTCCCATCTCGAGAATCTTGACCTAAAACAAGAAAAGTTACTGGTTTGCCTGCGTTAATATCAAGTGTCTGATTAGCTTCTGGATCTTTAGATATGACGTTTACAACTCTGTTACTTACAGCAGAAGAAAAATCTAACCACACTGCAGCTATGATTGTTGAAAAGAATGTAAGTACTGAAATAACAAGCATACACAGTATCTTGCGCGTGCGGTTAATCATTCTATAACCAAGACTATGATGAGGAGTTGAATTCCAATCTTCGCCTGGTTGGTACCGCATGCCTTCATGATACCGTGAAGTTGTCATCGTACCTTCTTTCTCAATAATGAGGAACCTTTTAGGTTGTGGCAATATCATTTCTTTTGCCATCGAATAAATCAATATTCAATGGACACATATAACGCGCCATTATAGTACATGGCAATGAGATTTATGACACCTGGTTGTGTTGAATATTATTTGATCTTTTAATGAAAATTTTAATAAGTTTAAGCAAATATTCTAATTAAATTTATATGGAATGCACTGGTTAATATGAACAAAAATATTAATAAAATATGTATAAATTTATTTAGAATTACGACTTGTGTTTTGGTGGATACATACCCCCTGCGTAAACTGGTAAGTATGGATTCGATAACCGCTCATAATCTTACATTTGAAGACGAAGTTTTACAGGTGCTGTCATCTGCGAAAGATGCGCATCCTCATGATGTGGATTCGTCCATTATGGCAATGATGTGTGTGGAGCGAGATACTCGTTTTTATGTTGATACGTTACATGCAGTACTAAGTCAATCAATTCTTCCTGGAACTTTGGTAATAGTCGATTGTGCTAGTCGAGTAAAACAGACTATGCAAACGAATTTACAAATAAAAATTAATTCATCTATGTTTGCGGGAGCAATTAATACTAGGAAATCATTATTGCAGAATGCTAATAATATCGATTCCAATAATGCAATTGATAGCGATTCAAAATATAGACCAAATACTAATCGCGTAAATAATACTCGCGTAAACAATAGTGAAGATAAATCTGTACGCATAATTATTATTCCCATTTCTTATGCTCATTCTTTTGGAGATGCAATAGAAAAATCTTTGCGCAAGATTTTGCCTTGTGCAGGAGTTTCTGCATTATGGCTTTTGCATGATGATTCTCGTCCTGCAGACTTCCATTGCTTAGAATATTTGCGTGAAACTTGGCGCAATACTCCGACTGCATCAGTATTGGGAGCTAAACAAGTTGATTGGCAAGGAAATATCTTGCACAACGTTGGAATGTATGCTTGGCGTCACGGTGTTCATACTCTTACTGTTGACGGCGAGCCAGATCAAGAACAGTATGATGGGCGTGGAGATGTGTATGCAGTATCGCTAGCAGGTGCTTTAGTCACATTAACTGCATGGCAAACTTTACGCGGTACGCAACCATGGATGACAACTTTTGGCGAATCAAGAGATTTTTGTCGTAGAGTATGTCTATCTGGAGGTCGTGTTGTTGTAGTTCCTTCAGCTCGTATCGCACACAGGCGTGCAAGGTTAGAAGGTATCCGTACTCGTAACGGTGATGCTAGAAATCATAATAATTCAGGATCTAAATATGGTGTAGCAGCTTCTCTCGTAGCTAAGCAGCGTTACAAATACACTGATATTAGTATTTTTTTGTGGCCTCTTATATGGATTCTTAGTTTGCCTGCTTGTTTCGTTGGCGCTTTGCATTCGCTGTTTGCTAAACATCCTTATATAGCGTGGATCCGTCTGCTTTTGCCATGGCTTGCTATCATGCAATTACCTAGAGCAGTTTTTGCTCGCAGAAGGATTGCAAGGAATACTCGTGTTCCATTAAAGCGACTTGTTCCTCTTATCGCAGATCGTCATCAAGTTGCACGTTGGCGTGATCGTAGTTCTGCTTTCCAAGCTCAACAGCATTTCGTGCTGTTAAGTCCTCTAGCGAAGCGGCATTTGCATATTCGAGTGTTGCGTAGGTGGAGTGCTGTTATTCTTGCGTCTCTTCTTCTTTTTGCAGTCATATTGAATTTATATGGCTCTCCATGGCGTGAAATTTTAAGTGGCGCTTCTTGGAATGCGCAGCAATGGTTACCAACGGGTGCAGATTTCAATCAACTATGGAATTCTGCTATTGGTGCATGGGTTCCTGATGATGGTTTTGGACCTGCAATTCCTCCAGCACCATGGCTAAGTATTTGGGCAATCGCATCAACTGTGGTTGGTGCTAACCCGTTATTGGCTGTCACATTAATGTTCTTCTTAGCTGCTCCAGCTATGTGTTTAAGTTTTTGGGCTCTTGCTGGCGTATTTACGCGCTCGGATACTGTACGTGTATGCGCTGGTATTTGCTGGACTATGATTGCTATTGCTTTTGGTTTGTTTGCACGCGGTGATTTGCCAATGTTAATGACTATGGCATTTTTGCCTGCAGCATTTGCTTTTGCGTTCCATGCTGTTGGAATGTACGTAACAGAAGATCCTGTGCGTCCTGTTAAATCCACTCAATGTGCAGCATGCGCAGCATTATGCTTTATGGTTCCAGTAGCTGCAGAACCGCAGCTTGTTTTGCCTCTTATTGTTATTTTTATTGCAGCGTTTATTATGGTGCGCTCTCATCGTATTATGTTTGCGCTTATGCCTATACCATCGATAATTGTTCTGCTTCCTACAATAGGAAGTGCTATTAGATATGGCGGATCTGGAATGTGGCGTCAATTGTTCTCTAGTATGGCTTTGCCATTGAGAAGTGTGCAAGGTGCTCCACGCGTAAGCGATTACGCTGATGTTTTGTTGCACGCTTTTAATATGGCTTCTCCTAATGTTGAAATTAATATGCCATTGATGAGCTTAAGAACAATAATAATGGTAATTTTTGCAATTCTAGCTGTTGTTATGGCTGTTACGTCATTAACTTTGCCTTTTGCTTTGCGAGTTTCTCGAATGATGTGGGTTGTGATTATTTCCGGAATGCTGTTATCTCTTATTGCTGCTCGTGTTGTAGTTGCATCCGATATTTCGGGACCTGTTGCTGCAAGCGTTTTGCCTGGAGTCGCATTATCTACTGTCGGCATTTTATCTTGTATGTGCATGGTTGCCGGTCAAGCTGTTCGACGCTTTGAGCCACTACGTACTTCGAAGGAATCTGAGTCCCAAATTTTTGATAACTATAAAACTCGTGCAAGTAGACGTGCTGCAATGCGTCGTTCTGCGGCACAATTGTTGCAGCACATAATTCGCGTAGCACGCGCTGTTCTTGCAAGTGGCATGTTGACTATGGCGGTTCTTTTGGGTCTTTTTGCTGTATTGAGCGGACCTGCTACATCTATTTGCGCAAATAACAATGAGCTCCCTATGGTTGTTTCTGATTATTTGCGAAAAGACGATACTCGGCGAATACTTGCTTTAAGAGCTCAAAGTAGCCATGATTTGTCAATCTCTATTATGCGAACATCTAAGGGAGATGCAATAGACGAATCTCCAGCACTTCGTGTTAGACAAGTAATGTTTGGTGATTCATCAAGTAATAAAGCAATATATCGCGCCTCAGCACAATTGTTATCTCATGCAGATAATGGCGCAATTTCAACGTTAAAGCAACTTGGAATTGGCGGTATTTATATTGTTAATAGTTCAGAAAATAAGCAGGTTTCCCATAAAACTTCTATGTCAATACAACAATTGTTACATCCTTCTGTGCAAACTGTAAGTAATGTTAACAAAGAAGCTACTGAACAATTAATTGCACACGTTAACGCTTCTGACGGTACACAATTGGTTGTTTCATCACCGCAAGGAACTTATTGCAGATTTGATGGTGTGCCTGATTCTAAGTCGTTGTCTTCTACATCTCCGTATTATCGATCTAGGCCTCTTGCGTGGAGAGTTCCTTGGATTATTGTTTCTTCTATGGTATTACTGCTGTACTGTATTGTTGCCGTGCCTCGATTTGGCAGACATGCAATGATAGAACGTTCAGATGACAGGCATGAGGAGGAATTAGATGAACTGGCATAAAAATCCTCATGAGGGCTCTAAGCATGGTGAAGTAAATGCAGATGTAGATATTAATCGCAAGAACAAAATAGTCAGTATTGTCTCACTTGCTATTTTTAGTGCAATAATACTTATTGCTTCTGCATGTGTTGTTGCATTATGCCTACCAATGCCTCACTTTGTAGATAATCCTAATACTCCATCTAGTGGCGTTATAAGTAGTGTTGGTTCTACTCGTTTGCAAACTATTTGTCCTATTCGATTGTCTCTTCCAGATTTGACTCAATATGGTGATAGCGAATATAACGAATCAGAAGGCGATTTACAATCTTCTGCTCGTTATGGTGCTTTTGGAGATGTGTATAGTTCTAGCTTGCGTAACATACGAGATAACAATGATCAATCTATTACATTGAATTCAAAATCAACTGATGATGATACGTCAGCTTTTATTGCTAACAATAATGTAAATCATGACGCTCAAGTTCTAGAAGGACATTTGTCACGAGTTGGATCTGGCACTGGAATATCTGCTTCCATGGTTTCATGGGCTACTAAAGGTGACGTAAAAGGTTTATCTGCAACTACCTGTTCCATGCCGTCTATGAAACAGACATTCCTAGTTCCAGAATCTGCTGATGGAATTTCTATTCGTTTAGAAGCATTTAATGCTGCTTCAAAATCTACTGTTGTTCGTGTTAAAGCTTGGTCTGCAGAACATGGCAACAATCAGTTAAATCTTTCTACAGGAAGTGCTTTTACTGTTCCTGCTCGTTCTCACGCATATTTTGATCTTGCTGCTGCTTCTCCTAAGACTTCTGGATTATACGTGCAAGTTGAAAGCGAACAGACACCTATAGCATCATTTGTAAAAGTCGTTCATATGAGTGGCTTATCTGTAAAAGGTGTAGATATTGTTCATGAATTAAGCACTCAATCTAACACAAATATTCTTTCAGGTATTAGTGAAGGCGATCAATCTAAGTTATATGTATGGCCAAATAAAGATGGTAATGTAACACTTTCATGGATGAATGATACAGGTTCTAAAGAAGTAAAGAATTTGACGTTAAAAGCACACCATTTGCAAGTTGTCGATCTTGGAAAAGTTCCAGAGCATGTTAATGCTTTGAGCGTAAGTGGAGATGTTCCTACTCAAGTAATGATGTCTATTACTAAAGATGGCAAAGATAATCAGTCAGATGTAGCTTTTATTACACCATCTAACGTGCAAGGTAGTGGCGCAATTGTTTCACCTGTTTCTGCTAATGAAACAGCTCTATACCTTTCTTCTTCAAGCGATAAAGATACTTCTGTGCGTTTGCAAGGATTTGATTTAAATGGTGTATTAGCTGCTACAAAAAACGTAACGATTCCTGCGAATGCATCTTTAAGAATTCCTGTTTCAGACATTTCGCACGATGTAGTTATGTTTATTGCGAAATCGCATAGCAAAGTTTCTTTGTCTGCCCGTATTCATAAAGATGAAATCGATAAGGCTGGTATAGCAGGTATTTCTTGGCTTTCTGCGCAATCTTTGGAGCCGCAAGAAATGAAGGTATACGTTAAAACTGACAATCATATTGTGCAATAATACGAATAAAAATATTGCTATAAGCGACTATAAATTAATTAAAATACTTGATAATTTTAATTAATTTAAAAATTGTTTACAGACCCCAATCTGGATCAATTTCTTCTGGTCTGCGACCGTATAGTTCTGCTAAGCGTTGCACAAGCTCATCTCTGATAGCATATTGAAGTTCACTTCTGCTGCTTACATGAGTGCATAGCGGAAGCCTATACAATACAATTCTAGATTGCATACCACGGCTAGCTGGAAACGCTTGTGAAAGTATTCTGCGGTTTTGTTCCCATAACAGTGGTTGTGAAGGTGGCACATCTTCTACTGCAAATTGAACGTCTTTAGTTAATGCTCTCCAAGCACTGTTAAGACGTCTAATTTGAGCCGCTACCATAGCATCGAACATTCCGCTAGCGGTTCTATATTGTGGCAGGCGAGTACCAAATATTGGTGCCCTAAGACCTCTACCATGCCTATTTCTATAGTGACGTTCTTCCCAAATTAGACCTGTCATGCTTCCACTTTACGAGAAGGCTAGGGCAATAATATGTAAATAATTAATATGCGGTGTGTGAAATACGCTCACACTATAGAATACTGTATATATGGTTTTAAAAGTCAGGAGGATTTGTAATGCTCAAACCAATAGTGCATGATTGGAATGAGTTTAATCTTGACTTGAGCATTGCTGAATCGTCTCTTATTGCTTTTGATTTAGATAACACACTGGCATGTTCTAAAAAACCTATGCTTAAATCGATGGCTGAATCATTAAGTAAGCTGATTGATATAATTCCTGTTGCTGTAATAACAGGTGGCTGCTTAGAGTTAGTTAAGAAGCAAATTTTAGATATGCTAACTACTGGCACTAATCTTAAAAATATTCACATAATGCCCACTAATGGAACTAGTTATTATCGTGTGAATAATGACATGTCATTGCAATGTGTTTATGAGCATAGTATCGATTTTAAGCAAGCGCAATGCGTTATTGATGCAATACACAAGTGTGCAAAAAATATGGGCGTTTGGAAAGAACCCGGCGATCCAATGCTGTGGGGAGAACAGATAGAGAACCGCGGTAGTCAAATTACTTTTTCGGCACTAGGACAACTAGCTCCTATTGAATATAAAAAAACTTGGGATCCTAGCGGTTGTTTGAAAGCTCAACTTGCACAAAGCATTTCTCAAGCTTTACCTAATTTTGCTGTACGCGCTGGAGGAGATACTAGCATCGATATATACAGGCGCGGTGACGATAAAGCTCAAGCTTTGCGAATGCTATCTCAATATTGTGATTTTAATATTGAAAAAATTACTTTTATTGGCGATCGTATGTATCCTGGAGGAAACGATTATCCTACTGCCTTTACAGGAGCGTTAGTTGTTAAAGTAAGTAATCCTTCGGATACCTTAGAGCTTTGTAATAAGGTACTTAATATTTTAGAAATATAGAATTTTATTAATTTTTCATTTTAAAATACCTTTTATCCACAATAACATTTTTTATTTGCATAGTTAATAAGCGATCGCATATGCTGTCATTATGGTTGGGAGACGCAAGGTTATAAATCACCAAAACAAAAAGAAGTATAGAAGCGTGACATCTCATGGGGGATTAGCATGTCACGCATCTGTACCTTGTGGTGTATGTGAAAACAAGGATGTTGATTCTGTAAATTGGCGTTTTGCTACTTGGAAGAATGTAGCGATTGCTTTATTTAATTTATTTTTGCCTCGCGCATGTGCAGGCTGTGATACTCCAGACTATATATTGTGTGACAACTGCAAGAAAGCGTTGCAATGCTGGAAACGTGTACCATTTACCAGAACACTATGTGGATATCGCTACGCTTGCGGCTTGTATTCTACGGTTGTTCGTCGCGCAATATTGTTATGGAAGGATCATTTCGATATTGCATGTGACAAAATATTTGGTGAACTTATTGGCGATTTAGTAGTAGAAGTTATATCTAAATTTTTGCGCTCGCATTCTTGTTATATAAGTGAAAATCCTATATTTGTTATACCAGTTCCGTCATCTAAGTATTCATCAAGACATCGTGGGCGTAAACATATGTTGCCTGTTGCAAATTGTGTTGCTAAACGATTGTGTAATAGTGGCATTAGGGCATACGTTTTAGATATTGTAAGTATGAATGCTAGAATTACTGCGAAATCAGTGCAAACTTCCGGTTTTCGTGGAAGGTCTAACAGAATTTCTAAAGCGTTTAGCATCGATTTCAAAGAATTGAGAAAGCAAAAGTCTGAAAATCAACGCGAGTACAAAGCTATTGTATTGGATGATATTGTAACTACTGGCTCAACTATGAATAGCTGCGTTTCAACTCTACAGAGTAGTGGAATTACTGTTTTGGCATGCTTTTCTTTAGCGTGTGTATGCAATAAGGATGATCGTACAGCAGATTACGAATGTTAGTTTACTATTGTATTGCTATAGTTTAGCGGAAGCGTAATCTCAAAGTTTGGACCACGCTTATCGTCTACTACTTTTACAGTTCCATGGTGCAATTGTGCAGCCCAACGAGCAATTGACAATCCTAATCCTGTTCCTCCTGATTCTGTGCCAATTCGCTGATTTCCTTTAACAAATCTTCTGAAAATATCGGCGCGATCTTCTTGAGGAATTTGTTCTCCAAAATTCACAACATTACATATTACAGAGTTTTGGTTGTGATTAATATGAGCACTTATAAGGACACGAGTTCCATCATCTGAATGTTTTAGAGCGTTGGAAATAATATTAGTAAAAAGTTGCGAAAGGCGAGCTTGATCTCCTGTTAATTCAATCTCATCATTAATTTGAACTTCAATATTATGATTATGACCTGAATCAGCTATTTCTAGTGGCTCAATAATTTCGTCAATAAAGTCTGTGAAATTAAATGAAGTTATATTAAGGCTTTCCGCACCTGCTTCAACTCTAGATAAATCAAGAAGGAAAGTAATAAGATCAGCGAGTCTATGAGTTTGGTTTAATATAGCTTCCATATTAGATGGAGTAGGATCAACAACTCCGTCTGCAAGATTTTCAAGCATTGCTTGTAAAGCAGAAACAGGAGTGCGTAATTCGTGACTTACGTTTGCTATAAGCTCTCTACGCATCTGATCTGCATGTTCAAGTTCTTCTGCCATTTCATTAAATGCAAGAGTTAATTTACCTACTTCGTCACGACGATTTTCTACAGCAACTCGTACAGAGTAGTCGCCATCAGCCATGGCTTCTGCAGCATTTTTCATTTGACGAAGTGGTGCTGTAAGTCCTCTAGAAAAAATGTATGTAATTCCTAGAGCAACAATAAGCGTTAATGGCATTGCAATCCAGCCATTTAGACCAGTTTTAAGTAAAAACCATGCCATTACAAAAGCAATTGCTGTTGCAAAAACAATAATTGCCGAAAGTTCAATTTTTAGAGATGAAAAAAATCCGACAGGTCGATTTGGATAATTATGCTTTACAGAAGAATTCGTAAATCGAGTTTTTGACTTATTTCTAAGTTGAGGATTTGAGTTTTTATTTAATAAATTACGTTGCTTAGTATTTTTATATTGTTCAGAATTAGCAGTATTTATTTTATTTTCTAATACCATTTACGAATTTTCCGAAGCTAAAGTGTTGTAACTATTTACTACTTATGAAAGTTATAACTATTTATGAAACTTGTGATTGCAGAACTTTGTCGTAATCACTAATAGGTGGCTCGAATGCGTATCCTATTCCGTGTACAGTACGAATCCATTCCGATCCAATTTTATGCCTCAAAGACTTAATGTGCGAGTCCACTGTGCGAGTTCCAGAGGCATCTGGCCAATCCCACACCTCTTCAAGTAACTCTTCACGCTTAAATACGGTATGAGGATGACGAGCTAGAGTAGCGAGCAAGTCAAACTCAGTTGGTGTAAAATGTACCTCTTTGTCGTTTAAAGTTACAAGTCTTTGACGGGGTCTAATAATAAGTGACCCAAAATTAATTGTGCGTTCATGTTCCATTGTCTTTGCTATTTGCGATGCGCGTTCTACGCGTCTCAGCAATGCTGCGCAACGAGCAATTAACTCACGTGGCGAAAATGGTTTAGTCATGTAATCATCTGCGCCTGCGCTTAAGCCAACAATTTTATCGGCTTCTGCATCGCGTGCTGTTAACATGAGGATAGGAACAGGCATTTTGGAGATAATTCGTCGAGTTGCTTCAATCCCATCCATAATAGGAAGCATAACATCCATAATTATGAGATCGGGTTTTAGTTGTTCAGCAGCTCTAACAGCAGATGCTCCATCTGCAGCGACTCTTGCTCTCCAGCCTTGTGCAGTAATGCGTTGTGCAATTGCTGTAGCAAGATCTGGCTCATCCTCAACAACGAGAATCGTACGAGCATTTACGCTAGCTGATGGAGCGTTTAGCATATTTTAAAAAGACCTTTCAGTGTTGTACTGGTTTCAAGAATACCGCACCTAACGCTGGAACAGTGATTCTTGCAGAGTATGGTCGAGAATGATACTCTTCAGCAGCAGCAGTGAATGTGCCGTTGTGAATATTAGATCCGCAATACTTTGCATCATCAGTTGTGAGTATCTCTTCCCACTGTCCACCTTTTGGTAGCGCAACCTGATAGTCTTGCCAAGCTTGACCTGAGAAGTTTACTACTACAACGATTTCTTCTCCGTCGTCGCCAATACGCATGTAGCTTAAAGTATTGTGATCGGAATCGTCGCTTGTAAGCCACTGGAAACCATCAGGAGTAAAGTCTTGACTCCAGAATGCACGAGAGCTCTTATACAGAGTATTCAAATCTGCAACAAGCTTTTGCACACCTTGATGGAA
>CAMXWX010000029.1 GCA_947252975.1 uncultured Gardnerella sp. | reverse complement strand
TAAAGAAGGGCGCATTGGCTGAGTGGAATGCAATCGGTTCCACTGGCATCAACCTTGTAAAAGCAAAGCTAACAAAGTAGGTGCAAGTCAAAGTAACAAACTTCATTTTCCCTAACCTCTAACCGCAAAACCGGCCCAACTGTTTACCTTTCTCGCCTTTGTGCAGATGGGCCGGTTTTGTTATGCAAAAAATAACAATTTTCTTCAATGGATGTGTGGATGTCTTATGAGTAATTTTCTTAGACTTTTAGGTAGGCGACTAATCGCCCTGCCGTTCATGGCATTCGGTGTTACGTTCCTCGTATTCTTCCTTATGTCATTTTCTAAATACGATCCAGCAGTTGCAGCATTAGGCGAAAACTCGTCTCCAGCAGCTCTGGCAGCCTTCCGCCACGAAATGGGCTACGATAGGCCATGGTGGGAGCAGTTTGGGTCCTATATAGTTGGACTCTTCCAAGGAAACATGGGTGTTTATGGCGTAAACAAGGATTCCGTAGCTCAGCGAGTGGCGGACGCCTTCCCAATCACCTTGCAACTAACCTTCATTGGCTTGTTAATCGCAATAGTCTTTGCAGTAATCTTTGGCGTTTTTGCAGCGCTTTACCGCGATACTTGGGTTGACCAAACGGTTCGCGTGCTTTCGATTATTGCAATCGCAACTCCATCCTTCTGGCTCGGCGTTCTTTTGATTTACGTCTTGCAAATCAAGCTCGCATGGCTCCCAGGTTCTGGCGATTTTGTACCGTTCTTTGAAGATCCAGAAGCGTATATTGCAAGAATGGCAATGCCTTGCTTCGCATTAGGCCTTCCAGTAGCAGGTCAGCTTACGCGAATCATACGAACCTCTATGGTAGAGGAATTGGATAAGGATTATGTGCGAACCGCAATCGGCGCAGGTATTCCAAAGAGCGTGGTTGTTGCTAGAAACGTGTTCCGCAACGCTTTGATTACACCAATCACAACTCTTGGCATGAAGATTGGTTACCTTATGGGTGGTGCAATCGTTATAGAAGTTATTTTTGCACTCCCAGGAATGGGTACCGCAATGTTTGACGGCATTAATGGCAACCAGCCAATGCTTGTGCAAGGCGTTGTTTTGGTTGTTGCAATCGCATTCATCTTTATAAACATTATTGTTGATTTGCTTTACGTGCTGATCAACCCAAGAATTAGGACGGTGTGACATGCTATTTGGAAAGAATCAGGTAGTAGATGCCGCATCAAAACCAGGCATCAAATTTAACAGATTTAAAAGCATGAGCTTAGGCTCTAAAATCTCGCTTATTGTGATTGCAATATTGGCGTTCTGCGCAGTATTCGCGCGATTCCTAGCGCCATGCGACCCAGTAAAGATTACGCAAAACTATCAGCCGCCAACAGGAGCGCACTGGTTTGGCACCGATAACCTTGGTAGAGACGTGTTCTCGCGCGTTATGTACGGCGCTCGCTACTCGCTGGTAATCGGCTTGTCGTCTGTGCTCTTTGCGTTGGTGATGGGCGCAATAATCGGCGCAATCGCAGCTGTGAGCCGCACTTGGATATCTGAGCTTATAATGCGATTGATTGATATAGTAATGTCTATCCCAGGAATCGCATTAGCAGCTGTGTGCCTTGCAATTCTTGGACAATCCATGATTGGTATCATCATTTCCATTGGCGTGCTTTACGTTCCACAAATCGCAAGAATTGTGCGAGCAAATATAATAAGCGAATATGGAAAAGACTACGTGCGTGCAGTAATCGTTTCTGGCGCTCGCGCACCTTGGATTTTGCTCAAGCACGTAACGCGTAATATTGCAGCTCCAGTTATGGTGTTCACAACGCTTTCTGTTGCAGACGCAATCGTGTTCGAGGCTTCTCTTAGCTTTATCAACGCTGGTATTCCAGAGCCAACTCCAACATGGGGCAACATTTTGTCTTCTGCTAAAGCGGGCGTTATCTTTGGATACTGGTGGCAGGCATTGTTCCCAGGCTTAGCAATCATGATTACCGTTTTGTGCCTTAACATTCTTTCTGAGGGCATTACGGATGCAATGGTTGCAGCTCCAACCGCTCCAGTAGCTAAGAGTGCTGCAGATGCGGATGCTGCTCGCAAGGAAGACAGGATTCTTACCGACCCAGTTGCAGCTTACAAGGAGCAGCACGACGCTTTGGTTGAGTCTTTGGCAAAGCTTCGCGAGGCAGAGTTAAAGCGCACGGATCGCTTGCAGCCAACGTCTACGGAGCCTCCAGTTATTGAGGTTAAAGACTTGTGCATTCAGTTCCCACGCTACGGCAGCGTAAATGTTGTAGACCACTTGAGCTTCTCTGTTCGTCCAGGCGAAACAATGGGCTTGGTTGGTGAATCTGGTTGCGGTAAGTCAATCACTTCGCTTGCGATTATGGGCTTGCTTGATCCAAAAGCTAAGATTAGCGGACAAATCCTGTTTAATGGCAAGGATCTTGTAAAGCTTAGCCCAAAGGAGCACAATGCTTTGCGTGGCCACGAGATTGCAATGGTTTACCAAGACGCGTTGTCTTCCTTAAACCCATCAATGCTTATTAAAGCGCAAATGAAGCAGCTAACTTCTAGAGGTGGCACTCGCAGCGCCGAAGAGTTGCTGGAGCTTGTAGGCTTGGATCCAAAGCGCACGCTTGAATCCTACCCACACGAGCTTTCTGGTGGTCAGCGTCAGCGCGTGTTGATTGCAATGGCACTTACGCGAGATCCAAAGTTGATAATCGCAGATGAGCCAACAACCGCTTTGGATGTTACTGTTCAAAAGCAAGTGATTGACCTTCTTAACGAATTGCGCGAGAAGCTTGGATTCGCAATGGTGTTTGTAAGCCACGATTTGGCTCTTGTTGCCAAGGTTGCGCACTCGATTACCGTAATGTACGCAGGCCAGGTTGTTGAGCAAGGCTCCACCAAGGAAATCCTCACCGATCCGCATCACGAGTACACGCGCGGCTTGCTTGGCTCCGTAACTTCCATTGAGGCTGGTGCTCCAAGATTGCATCAGGTTCCAGGAACGGTTCCAAGCCCATCCGACTTCCCTAAGGGGGATCGATTCGCACCGCGTTCTTCTCATCCAGATCAAGGACTTGACGTGCGCCCAGTAATGAAGCGCATTCCAGGAACGTGGCACTTCTACGCTGCGCCTCCAGAGCCAGAATCGGATGTGCCTTCCGCAATTTTGACCAACTCCGATAAAGGAGATGTGCGATGAACATGAATGTTAACGAAACAAACAAAACTCAAAGCGAAAATGGCGATGTTCCAATCATCGAGCTGCGCGACGCCGAAGTGGTGTTCACTACTCGAGCAGGATCTGGCTTATTCCACAAGAATAAGATTACGGCCGTAAACAAGGTGAATCTTAAGCTTATGCCAGGCAAGACGATTGGTATTGTTGGCGAATCTGGTTGCGGAAAGTCTACTACTGCAAACATTATGTGCGGCCTTCAGCAAGTTACAAGCGGTAAGGTTTTGTTCAAAGGTCAAGACGTTACGCATAGAACTGCAAAAGAGCGCATGGATATTGGACGCGTGGTTTCCGTTGTGTTCCAGGATCCAGCAATGGCTTTGAATGCGCGCATGAGTGTGATTGACCAGTTGATTGATCCGCTTGTTGTGCACAAGATTGGAAGCAAGGCTGAGCGCGATGCTAGAGCCAAGGAGCTAATCCGAATGGTTGGTTTGCCTCATTCTGTTCTTGGTGCTTTACCAGGTCAGCTTTCTGGCGGACAGCGTCAGCGCGTGGCAATTGCTCGTGCTCTTTCGCTTAACCCAGATGCAATCATCGCAGATGAGCCAACTTCCGCTTTGGATGTTTCTGTGCGTGCTCAGATTTTGAATCTTCTTTCCGACTTAAAGAAGAAGCTGAATCTTTCCATGGTGTTTATTAGCCACGATATTCAAACAATCCGATACATTTCTGACGAAGTTGTTGTTATGAATCACGGAACGATTGTTGAGCGCGGCGAAACTCACCAAGTGATTAACAATCCGCAAGATGAGTACACAAAGATTTTGATGGGCGCGGCACCTTCGCTGTTGCATCCAACGGAAGAAGAGTGCAAGTAAGCGGCAAGCGTTAGTCGCTAGCTTGAATGCGCGGGCGGTCTGTTAAGACCTTGCAGTAAATCCATGCAGGCCGCCCATTAATTGCAAAATCTAAAATCATAAGTCATAAATAGTCATAAAAATACGAAAGAAGTTTAATCATGACAGAAAAATTCCACGGTGTTATTCCACCAGTAGTTACGCCATTAACGGCAGACGGCGAAGTAGACGTTGTTAGCTTTGAGCGTTCGCTTAACCGAATGATTGAGGCGGGCGTAGATGGCTTGTTCACGCTTGGATCTTCTGGCGAAGTGGCATTTAGCACAGATAAGCGCCGCCGCGAAATCATTGAAACCGTAATGCGCATTGTTGACGGCCGCGTGCCAGTGCTGGTTGGATGCATCGATACGGAAACAAACCGCGTTATTGAGCATGCAAAGGAAGCTAAGGAGCTTGGGGCTTCTGCGATTGTTGCAACAGCGCCATTCTACGCACTTGGCGGCATGGCAGAAGTTGAGCGCCACTTCCGTCTTATTCACGAAGCCGTTCCAGATTTGCCACTGTTTGCTTACGATATTCCAGTTTGCGTGCACACAAAGCTACCAGGTGCTTTGCTTGTGAAGCTTGGTAAAGATGGCGTGCTTGCAGGCGTTAAGGATTCTTCCAACGATGACGTATCGTTTAGGTTCCTTGTAGACGACAACAATAAGGCTGGCCACCCATTGACTTTGCTCACGGGCCAAGAGGTTGTTGTTGACGGCGCATACATGGCTGGCGCAGACGGTTCTGTTCCTGGTCTTGCAAACGTTGAGGCCACTGGCTACGTGCGCATGTGGAAGGCTGCTCAGGCTGGCGATTGGGCAACGGTTAAGAAGGAGCAGGATTGGCTTGCTGCTTTGATGCGAATCGTTACTGTTCCTAGTGGAGTGGCTGGCTTCGGCGCTGGCGTTGGAGCATTTAAGACCGCAATGGCATTGCTTGGTGTGTTCGACACAAATCAGATGCCAGATCCAGTCTGCCCACTTAAGGGAGAAAATGTTGAAGCTGTGGCTCGCGTTCTTAAGGAAGTTGGCTTGACTTTGGCAAAGACTCCGCAAGAAGTGAGCGATTCCACAAAGTAACGTCTTAAGTATGTGTCTTAAGTAAATAATCAAATAATCTAATAGCCTTTTACCGATGGTGCATAGTAAGTAAATAGCGTTGCGGTGTGCGTTAATTCGTATGCCGCAATGCTAATAATTGCTAATGATTTCTTAAAATTACTGATTAATGTTGCTTAAAAATTGCTAATTATGCTAATTAAAGCTTTAAAGGAGAAGCAAAGATGGCAGAAGTTATTATTGTAAAAGATCAAGATGAAGCTGGCGAGCTCTACGCAAAAGCAGTTGTAGATTTGATTAGTCGCAAGCCAGACGCAGTACTTGGCTTAGCTACGGGATCTAGCCCATTAAAGGCCTACGAGCATCTTGCAAAGCTTGTTAAAGAAAATAATGTTGACGTAAGTCGCGTGCGCGGATTTGCTCTTGACGAATACATTGGATTGCCGTTAGAGCACGAACAGTCATACCACAGCACAATCCGCAGAACAGTAACCGATTTAATCGGCCTAAACCCAGATTTAGTTCATGTTCCAGGAGATGTTCTTAACGGAGCGCCATTAAGCGAGGGCAGCAAGATTGCGCACGCTGGAGCTGACTACGATGCTGCTATTGCTGCTGCTGGCGGAATTGACGTGCAAATCTTGGGAATTGGCTCCGATGGCCACGTTGGATTCAACGAGCCAGGCTCTTCGCTTGCGTCTGGAACGCGCGTTAAAACACTAACCGAGCAGACTCGCGTAGATAATCGCAGATTCTTCGACGGAGATATTAACCAAGTTCCAACTCATTGCATAACGCAAGGAATTGGAACGATTTTGCGCGCTAAGCATCTTGTTCTTCTTGCGTTTGGCTCAAATAAGGCAGACGCAGTGGCAGCAACGCTAGAAGGCGGAGTAAGCTCGCTATGCCCAGCTTCCGCGCTTCAAATGCATCCGCACGCAACTGTGATTGTAGACGAAGATGCAGCAAGCAAGCTTAAGCTAGCAGACTACTATCGTTGGGTGTACGCAAATAAGCCATCTTGGCAGGGAATCTGATACTCAAGTCTAAAATTAAGTAACGTATTCAAAAGCACAAACTTCAAAAGCACAATCGCAGGTGAGTGAAATGTCAAAAAATGCATATTTAGACGCCGTAAAGAAGATTGATGATTCACTAAAATCAAGTGAGGGGCGCAATTTTGTAGTGCGCAACGTGAGCGTTGTAGACGCGCGCGGAATTGTTCCTAACGCTTGGATTTTGGTTAAAGATGGCGTGATTCTAGAAACTGGCATTTTAGATGAGGATCTTGCGCTTGCGATTAATGCTTGCGGATTGCGCGCATCTGACTTAAGCGTTGTAGACGGGCGTGGCTGTTTTGCTGCGCCGGGCTACATTGATTTGCACGCTCACGGAGCATGGGAGCATTCGTTTGACGACGGTGCTGAAGGGATTGCCATTGCGCGCGCGTATCACATGCTTCATGGAACAACTAGGCAAGTTCTTAGCTTGATTACAAATCCTCTTGACGTAATGCAAGAGAATTTGCGTACTGTTAAGCGCGTTATGCAAACGCGACCAGATGTGCTTGGATCTCACTTAGAGGGGCCGTTCTTGGCGCTGTCTAGAAAAGGCGCTCACGACCCTAATTGCCTAGTGGATCCTACTCCCGAGCGCGTTGAGGCGTTGCTTGAGGCGGCGGATGGCACTTTGCGCCAGATTACTTTGGCTCCAGAGCGCGAACACGGCATGGAGGCGATTAAGCGTTTTGTAGAAGCTGGAGTGATTCCAGCAGTGGGGCATTGCGATGCGGATTATCAAACAGCGCGCGCAGCTTTTAACGCTGGTTCTACGCTTATGACTCACATGTTTAACGCTATGAACGGCATTCATCACCGCAAGCCAGGCCCAATCCCTGCAGCCTTGGAGGATTCGCGCGTAACGATTGAGCTAATCAATGATGGTTTCCACGTTGAAAACCCAGTTTTGCGAATGGCGTTTAAGGCAGCGGCTGGAAGGATTGCGTTTGTAACGGATGCTATGGCTGCAACAGGATGCGCGGATGGCGCCTACAAGCTTGGAGCTTTAGACGTTACGGTTACGGGCGGCCATGCAAGGCTTGTTTCTAATGGCGCTATTGCAGGATCTACTTTGATTCTAGAAGTCGCTATTAAGCGCGCTGTTAAAGAGCTTGGAATCGGATTGCCAGAGGCGATTGCTGCTGCGACTATTGTTCCTGCTCGCGCGCTTGGAGTAGATAAGCCGAATGCTATAACTAGTGCTCCTTTGGGCTTGGTTGAAAAGGGATATGCTGCCGATTTGCTTTTGCTTAATCCAGGAACTTTGGCAGTTGAGCACGTTTGGTGCGACGGCCATAAAATTTCGTAACGTAAATCGTATCGTTGCGATTAATCGTGATGCTGTAGTACTCAGGCGTCACCATTGAAGATGAAAGAACCGCTCTCGTTTAGTTAGGGAGCGGTTCTTCCATTTATTTAGTGCTTTTGCAGTCTATTGAGCAAAATCGACTGAATAGGCTCGTAATGGTCGTTTACAGCTTGCCTATACCCATCTGCGTCTCCCGCAATAGCCGTTTTTAGCATAAGTTCATGCGCTCTAGCGGTTTTTTCAAGCTCGTCCGAAACTTCCAGCCCCAATTGTGGCAAAACAGCCATATGCACAAGCCACAAGCATCGCACGAATTGCTCTGCAATCGTATTGTTTACCGCGCGCAAAATGCCCGTGTGGAAAGCAATGTCTTGTTCCAAGAACGTTTTTCCAGCATGCGCTTCTTTAGTCATTATTTCCGAAAGCGCTTCCAGCTCTGGATGCTGCGTTCCCTTAAGTGACTCAACCACTTTATCCGCGCATCCAAGGTCTAGGAATTTTCGCATTTCTACAACGTTGCTTAAGTCTTCAAAATTCTTATTAATGGAGATTAAGGAGCGAAAAGCGAGTGTTTCCACCATTGGATCCAAAGACAAGGAGCCAACAAACATGCCTTTTCCTTGCTTAACTTCCACAATGTTAAGCGCTTCCAGCTTGCGAATCGCCTCGCGCACCGATGACCTTGATGCGCCAATCAAATTGCATAGCATTGGCTCAGTTGGCAGCATGTCTTTTGGTTGCAAGCGTTCTCTTAAAATAAGCGATCTGATTGCGTCCATTGTTTCATCGCAGCGCTTTCTTGCTGCGATTGGAGCGGAGTTAGAGCTTGCTTGCAATAACGATAAGCGGTCTAGTGTTGTCATCTCATCGTCTTCGCGGTTGCTAAATGTCTCTTCCATTTTGGCTCCTTTCAGTTCGCGTGAGTCTTCTCTCTTTTGTGTCTTCCATTTTTTCGTTTGTGTGTACTTTGTTTGTGTGTACTTTGTTTTTGAAACCTGCGTGCAAACTATCTTGCTGCCAAAGCGAGGAATCTATTGCTGTTATATAAATTCCAGTAGTTTCTCTTTCCCACAGTAGTTGCAAAGTTCGTTTATTGCTAGAGCTAATGCATTGATAAACGTGGTGGAATGGGTTTATGCACACGCTTTTTGCCCACGTTTGCCCGCCGTCGTAGCTAAATCGCACAACTCCGCGGCCGCGGTATGGCATCATTTGACTTGCGTTTGCAAACGCTATGCAGTCTTCATTTTCATTGCTAAAGCAGGTTGCACTCGGCTGGCTGAATATCTCTGGCAAACTTGTGTCAAAAATCAGCTCGCTCCAAGTTTCTCCACAATCATGACTAATGGCTTTGCCTACATATCCCGAGCGATTTTGATTGCGGAAGAAAGCTAGAATATCGCCATTTTTGCGTTCAACAAACACAGTTTCGGAGCTTGTTGCATCGTCGTCTTGCATTGTTGCAGGATCTACGATTTTTCCGTTGATTAATCGCCCTTCGTTAATCATTTTGCCTCGGCTCCACGTTTTGCCGTCGTCATCCGAAATAAGCGCTCCCGAAGAATAGTGCGATTTGCTTTGGCCGCTGCAATAGAATGGCACGAGTATTCTGCCGTAATGTTTTTCGTTTTGTCTAATAACAATTCCGTTCCCTGGGCACACTCCCGCAAAGCTCATCCACGGCTCCTTAACCATGTGGTCGATTAAGCGTGGTGCGCTCCATGTTTTGCCGTCGTCGTCTGAATAGATTTGCGCTATATAGCACGTTTTTTCGGCGAATAATGGTTGACTTTCGCTTGCGATTTCTGGCGATTTCCATATGTTCCACGTGGAACAGTCGCAAGTTTGATTACTGTGCGAGTTGATTTTTGAATCGTCATGCGAATCGCAATTTTTTATACTTCCGTCTGGGGAAACTAGCCACTTTGTTGCGCATTCTTTTTCGCTAGAATCGCATGGCAATTTTACGGCCGCGCTTGCGTCCATTGCTGCCGCGTAGTTGCCGCCTAAGCGGTCTATTAGCTTGATTCTTCCGCATTCGTCTACGCCTACAGCGGTTTTGCAATTTGTTAGCCCAATTCCGCCAGGATTAATGTCTATTAATACGTTAATTCTTTCGCTTTTGCCTTCTGGGTCTAAAACAGGGCAGGAGTCGATTGCGCTCGCGCCTAGTTTTCCAAGGTTTTTGCCAGGCATGTTGATTACGGTTTGCAAAGGCCCCCACGTTTTGCCGCCGTCCGCGGATCTGCGAATCACAAAGTTTATGTGGTTTGGAGCGTCGTTTGAAACGCTTGTTCGCTGGTCTGCTCCTGCGATTAGCGTTCCCATGTGCGTTTTTACAAGCGAAGGTATTCTGTAGCTGCGCGAGTTTGCATATCCCGTGTCGAATAATGCAGTTGTTACAAGTGGCTTTACTTTTGATATTCTTTGGATTTGGCCTTCGGTTAGTGCGCTAAAGTAGATTCCGCCTGTTCTAGCTTCGCCCATTAATCGCACTCCGCGCAAGTCTTCGCCAATGCTTACGGCGTCTAATTCTGGTATGTTTGCAAACCAGAATTGCCCTATGTTGTGCGACTGGCTGTATCCGTCTACGTAAATGTCGGTTGCTCCGCGATTTGCGCGAATAATCAAGTCGTGCCATTCGCCGTCGTCAACGCTTGCGGCTGCTTCGATTACGCTTTTTATGCACGTTTCGTCGTCGATTAGCGTGATTTTTATGCCTTCTGGCCCTGCGTACACGCTTATTTTTTCGCTAGATTCTAGATTAGTTTTTGTTCCAACAGTTCCAGCAGTTCCAGCAGCAAAAAGCACTCCGTGTTGGCCAGGGCCTCGCAATCTAAATTGAATGTGCAAAGTTCCGCTCGACTTGCAAGATACGCGTTTTATGTCTCTTGCACAAATCGTAGGTCCTGCAAACCATATGTCTGGCTGTGCCTGTGTGGCCGAATTCGCGATTTCTTCTGGATTTGGCAAGTGGTTTGAGTAGTAAAAGTCGTAGATTTGCGAAGATTCTGCCTGCGCTGCACACACTTCGGCCGCTTTTTCGCTCACTCTTTGCGGTCCAAGATTCGTTGCGCTCGCAAAGCATTGGTATCCGTCTAAATAGAATCGGCTTCCAAAACTGCCGTACGTTACTGCAAAATCGTGTTCGCGCCCATCGCATGCGCCTAGCGCATCTTCCATGTGTAGCGCAATTTCTTTCGCACCGTTTGCGTCTGCGCTATCTTCTAAAAGATTTTGCGC
Source organism: uncultured Gardnerella sp. (assembly GCA_947252975.1). Lineage (GTDB taxonomy): Bacteria > Actinomycetota > Actinomycetes > Actinomycetales > Bifidobacteriaceae > Bifidobacterium. The sequence goes on along the minus strand of CAMXWX010000029.1, from coordinate 142 downwards.
AACAAGTAGTGGAGCATCTTCTTTAATACTTATTTTTATTATTGGAGTTGCGTGCTCTTGATGCGCGGAAGCTTGCGACTTTTGCGCGGGCTTAATATTTAATAAATTGCAATCCGTATTTGCTACAAATTTGAACCTTATT
>CAMXWX010000028.1 GCA_947252975.1 uncultured Gardnerella sp. | reverse complement strand
TATCTCTAAGATTTTTTGCGATTAGTTTCTTGCCATTTTTCGATGAGTCTTCACTTGCTGTGTAAGGGCCATTTTCCAGCGCGACTCGCACATCTTCATCATTTGCGGGTGCGCTTTCTACTTGCACGATTTTAACAACCGCTGGCTGCGTGTTTTTAAGCGATAAGAACCATGCTCCGCCTAGTCCGCTTGCTAGGACTGGCACAAAAAGCTGAGATACAGGGTGAACGCTAGTGGCAAGCCATGCAGCAAGAATTGGTCCGAATATAAACACAATCTCGTCAATTCCAGATTCCAGCGCGTATGCAACGTTTAGCAAAGTGTCGTCGCTTTGATTTTTAAGCGTGTATGCCCAGCGAGTTCTAACGAGCGCGCCGAACGCAAATTGTGTAACTCCCATTAAAATTGCAAGCGCAAACAGTATTGGCAAAGGTATGTGGAAAAGTGCAGCGGTGGCAAACGACAGCATGCAAACAACTTGCGCACTTAGGGCGATTACGCCCACTTTTCGCTGGCCGAATCTATCAAAAAGCTTTGCGTATAATGGCGTTACAGCTGCTTGCGATAGCACGTATGCTGCGCTCATTGTGCCTGCAATTGTCCAATTGTTGTAAATGTGGTTTAATGCCAGAACAATTCCTAAGCCCATCATCGAAATAGGCAGCCTTGCTATTGCTCCAGATATGCAAAACGCTCGTGTTCCTTCAAAAGAGAACAATCTTACGTAGTTTGACATAGGCGAAGACTTTGGCTGCGCCGATTTCGATGACATATTCACTTCCCTTAAATTTGTACGCGCTTAACATGTTTAACTTGATTAACATGATTGATTTTTGAGTGTCTTTCTAGTCTACATTATGGCGTCAAAGTTTGCCGATGTTGTTTTGTTTCTTCCCGACTTTGTACGTGTTTTAGGTCAAATTTGGTACAAAATGCGGAAAAGCGATTCCGCAGATTAGTCGCGTCTATTGCGATGTGATTGTTTTTGCGATTCTTGCGATTGCATATAGCGATTATCTTTTGAAGAAAAGTATTGTAGAATTGTGTTATAGGTTTCAAACAAACTGGGAAGGCAAGAAATGTTTGGTTCACTTATTTGCTCGGCAGCTGGATTTGCTAACACTCAATCGGGTTCTGCAATACTTGGCTCCATGATTTTTGCAATCGTGGTTGTTCTTGTTGGTATTGGAATTAAGATTTGGAAAAAATACGGCAAGCATTAGAGTATTAGAGTGCTAGAGCACTAGATTTGGCTTAATATTTTCGACTTTCATTTTTCGCGGCATTTTTGTTGGCATTTTAAGACAGCCTTGTAAGGCAGCCTTTTAAGACGGTATTTTTGTGATTGCCATTTTTTGTTGACGCGCGAAGTCGCAGTTTTGTAAATCCGTTGAGGCTTAACGCTACAATAGAGCAGATGAGTGATACAACGACGCAATCGACGGATAAGATTCTTGCAGAGATTGTAGACTCTGTAAAAATTCCTCAATCCCCAGATATAAACAATAAAAAGTCAATAAAAACTGTGAAAAAAGAAAATAAAACTACAAATAAAAATACAAAAACTAAAAAAACTAAAGACTCTGAATCAAGTAAGGTGAGTAGGGCATCTAAAGGATTTAAGTCTCCTAAAAGCTCTAAAGCCACTTACAATGCGCTTCCACCAGTTGTAAACGATCAGCGAGAGGGCGCGCTTGTTGCGCCTCCAAAGTATCGCAAGGGGTCAATGCGAATCGTTCCGCTTGGCGGCTTGGGTGAGATTGGCCGAAATATGAACGTTATTGAATATAACGGTCATATTTTGCTTATAGATTGTGGCGTATTGTTCCCAGAAGAAGAGCAGCCAGGCGTGGATCTGATTTTGCCAGACTTCCACTACATTCAAAACAGACTAGATAAAGTAGACGCGCTAGTTTTAACTCACGGCCACGAAGACCACATTGGTGGCGTGCCGTATTTGCTTAAAATGCGCCCAGATATTCCGCTAATCGGGTCTAAGCTCACTCTTGCGTTTGTTGAAGCAAAGTGCGAAGAACACAAGATTAAGCCAAAAACAATTCAAGTAGAAGGCCGATCAAAGCTAAAAGTTGGCCCATACAATTTGGAGTTTATTAGCGTAACGCACTCGATTCCAGACGCTCTTGCTGTATGCGTAAAAACTCCTGCTGGAACGATTATAGATACGGGAGATATTAAGCTGGATCAGCTCCCATTAGACCATAGAATCACCGATTTGGTTGAATTTGGAAAGCTTGGCGAGCAAGGAATTGACCTATTGATGGCAGACTCCACAAACGCCGAGGTTCCAGGCTTTGTTAAGCCAGAAACTTCGATTGGCCCAGCCTTGGATCAAGCGTTTGCTAACGCATCGCGCAAGATAATCGTAGCAAGCTTCTCTAGCCATGTTCACCGCGTTCAGCAAGTGGTAGATGCTGCGCATAAGTATGGCAGAAAAGTGGTGTTTGTTGGGCGATCAATGGTTAGAAATATGTCGATTGCGGCCGATCTTGGCTACTTGCATATTCCAGAAAATACTGTTGTAGATCTAAAGCAAGCAAAAGATATTCAAGACGACAAGCTTGTTTATATGTGCACAGGGTCTCAAGGCGAGCCAATGGCAGCACTTGGGCGAATTGCAGACGGAATACACAAAGATATTACAGTTAACGAGTTTGATACCGTTATTCTTGCAAGCTCACTAATTCCAGGAAACGAGCACGAAGTTTATAAGGTTATTAACAAGCTTGTGCAAATGGGCGCTCGCGTAATCAACAAAGACAATGCTGCAATTCACGTTTCTGGTCATTGCAACGAGGGCGAGTTGCTCTATTTGTACAACATTGTTAAGCCAAAGTGCGCTATGCCAATCCACGGCGAACACAGGCATCTTGTTGCAAACGGTTTGATTGCTGTTAAAACGGGCGTGGACCCTAAGAATGTTGTTTTGGCAGAAGATGGCGATGTTGTGGACTTGTACCACGGAAATGCCGCTGTTGTTGGCTCTGTTCCATGCGGATATGTGTATGTTGACGGCGATTCCGTTGGCGAGCTTACCGACGAGGAGTTGGAAAAGCGCAGAATCCTTGGCACAGAAGGCTTTGTGTCTAGTTTTGTAGTTGTAAATACAGATAGCGCAGATGTTGTAGCAGGTCCAAAGATTTACTTGAATGCTGTTGCAGAAGACGAATCTGATTTTGAAAAGGTTCGATCTCAGATTGTTTTCCAGCTTCAAGATGCCATGATGCACGGCGAGAAAGACACGCACAAGTTGCAGCAGATTATGCGCAGAACGCTTGGAAGTTGGATTGCGCGCGCGTTGCGTAGAAAGCCAATGATTGTGCCTGTTGTTGCGGATCTTGCGCAAAAGGATTAGTCAAGGATTAGTCAAGGATTAATCAAAACTAATCAAGAATCAGAAAAATAGTCAAAAATATAAGAAAAAATATAAGAAAAAATAAAGGAAGATATAAGGAAGTTAATATGCCAGGAGCAAATCTGACTCGCGTAGAAGCTGCGGAACGTTTTAGCGCTATCCAAATGCCAATTCACTACACTGTTGCACTTGATTTAGGCAAGGGCGGCCGCGATTTTAAGTCGCACACAAAAATTGAGTTTGGCGCAAAAGTTGGTGGAACAAGCTTCCTCGATTTGATTGCAAACAGTGTTGAATCCGTTGTGCTTAATGGCGTTTCGCTTGACGTTTCTAAGGTTTTTGCAGATAGTCGCATCGAGCTTGCAAATTTGGCTGAGCACAACACAGTAGAAGTCGTAGCAAATTGCCAATATTCCAACACGGGCGAAGGCTTGCACAGAAGCGTTGATCCTTCCGACGGCAACGTTTACCTTTACACGCAATTTGAGGTTCCAGACGCTCGCCGCGTTTATGCAGTGTTCGATCAGCCAGATTTGAAGGCTGTTTTTGACTTTAGTGTGGATGCTCCAGAAAGTTGGATTGTTACTTCCAACATGCCAGTTAAAAGCGAAACTGCGATTGAAGGCCGCAAGACGGAAGATGGCACTTTGGAAAATGGCGCTGTAGAAGGCATGAAGCGCTGGGTGTTTGAGTCAACTCCAAAAATGAGCTCCTACTTAACTGCGATTTGCGCAGGTCCTTACGCCGAATGGCATACGTCTTACAACAATGAGGACGGCCGCGTAGTTCCAATGGCAATGTACTGCCGTCAAGCACTTAAAGACGCGTTTGCAAAAGACGTTGACTACTTGTTCGATATTACAAAGAAGGGCTTTGCTTTCTACGCTAAGACTTGGGGAGTGCCATACCCATACGCAAAGTACGATCAGATTTATGTGCCAGAATACAACGCTGGCGCTATGGAAAACATTGGTATGGTTACAATTCGCGACCAATACGTGTTTGAATCCAAAGTTACAGACGCTTATGCTGAGCGCCGCGTTGTAACAGTCTTGCATGAGCTTGCACACATGTGGTTCGGTGACTACGTAACTATGAAGTGGTGGAACGATCTTTGGCTTAACGAGTCTTTTGCTGAGTTTACGTCTACGCTTGCAACGGCTGAAGCAACCGAATGGCACGACGCTTGGAGCACGTTTAATTCTGGCGAAAAGAGTTGGGCGCTTAATCAAGATCAGCTTCCAACAACGCATCCAATCGTGGCTCCAATCAACGATTTGAACGACACTTCCGTTAACTTCGACGGCATTACTTATGCAAAGGGTGCTTCTGTATTGAAGCAACTCGTAGCGTATGTTGGACGCGAAAAGTTCTTTGAAGGAATTCACAACTACTTAAGCAAGCATGCTTATAGCAACGCAACTTTGGCTGATTTGTTGCACGAGTTAGAGCTTACAAGCGGACGCGATCTTAAGTCTTGGAGTGCGCAATGGCTTGAAAAGGCTGGAATTAACACGATTTCTACCGAAGTCGAAGAAGCTGAAGACGGCACTATTGCTTCTTTGCGCTTGCGTCAAAGCGCGCCAGTTGAGCATCCAGTTTTGCGTGCACATCGCTTGGCTGTTGGATTCTACAATGTGGACGAAGCAAGTGGCGAAATTGTGCGCACAAAGCGAATCGAACTAGATGTTGATGGCGAAGTGACGGAAGTGGCGGAAGCGCGCGGATTGCAAAGGCCTGCGCTTATTCTTGTAAACGACGACGACTTGACTTACACAAAGTTGCGTTTTGACGAAAAGTCGCTTGAATTTGCTGCCGAAAATCTCTACCGCTTTAAGGATTCTTTGACTCGCTCGCTTATTTGGCTTGCATTGTGGGATGTGACTCGCGACGCAGAATTCCCAGCAGAGCGCTTTGTGGAACTTAGCCTTAAGGCCTTGGCAACAGAGCACGAATCAACTACTTTCCGCTATGCTCTTGGTCAAGTAAAGGTAACTGCAAGCCACTATGTTGTGCCTGAGCGCCAAGCGCAAGTTGCAAAGCATGTTGCTCACGAACTATGGCAGTTGGCTTTGGCGGCTAAAGCAGGATCGGACGAGCAATTCCAGTTGCTCAAGGCTTATCTTGGCTACGGCGAAGTTGGAGATAGTGAGTTTGTACAAATCGCTAACGGATTGCTTGACGGTTCTGTGCGCTTAGAAGGCTTGGAAATCGATAACGACTTGCGCTGGAGCATTCTTATTGCGCTCGCAGGCGTGAACGCTTTGGACGAAGCTGGAATTGATGCGGAACTCGCTAAGCGCGATACTACCGAGAATCGTGAATACGCATATCAGGCTCGTGCGGCTCGCTCAACTGCAGAAGCTAAGGATTGGGCTTTTGAACAGGCTTTGCGCAATCTCAATTTAACTAATATGCAAATGGGTGCTGTTGTTGCTGGATTTGCAAGCACTGCTAAAGGTGATTTGGTTAAGTCTTATGTTGAGCGCTACTTTGCGGAAGTTGAGTGGATTTGGAAGAATCGCACATTCCACATGGCGGAAACTTTGATTGAAGGCTTGTATCCAAATTATGCGGATGTAGACGAATTAGTTGAGCGCGGGCAAAGCTGGCTTGATGAGCACAAGGATGCCGACCTTGCTTTGCGTCGCATGGTGCTCGGCAAGCTCGATTCTTCTCGACGCACGCTTAAAGTGCAGCATTACAACGCTTCGCTCTAGTTTTTTGCAATCAAATAGCAATTTTCAATGTACATTCCTAATAAGAAAATAGGGAAATGTAGATTGAATCTAAGTTGATTAAGATTAAGTTGATTAAGATTAAAATCAAGGAGTCGCAAGATGGCAGAAGATATGCATCAATCAACACCAACAATACATGGAGAGCAACTAAACGCGGATGGCACGCAAAAAGCACAAGACCGCGTAAACAATCGATCTTTGCGACCAAACAGCGATTCCTTTAAAGAGTTTATGACTAGCGGCTGGGATAACCAGGAGCCTCAAATCGAACCGCTTGAATCGTCGAAATACACACCAGCGCGTCTAGAAGCGCTTGGCAAGCGATTCCCAGGTGAGCGCCTTGTTGTTCCAGCAGGTCAGCCAAAAGTGCGCAATAACGATTGCGACTACGCTTTTAGGCCAGACACAACTTTCGCATATTACACTGGCTTGGGCCAGGATTACGAGGCAGGCGCTGTGCTTGTACTTGAGCCAGTGCAAGCAGGCAGTTGCGAGGAGGCTGCTGGCAAAACTCACATTCCGCAGCTTTTTGTTGCTTCTCGCGCAGACAATAGCACTGCCGCATTCTACAAAGATCCGCACTACGGCGAATACTGGGTTGGCCCTCGCGCAGGACTTAAAGAGCTTAAGGCTATGACTGGCATTGAAACGCGCGATATTGCCGAGCTTGACGACGCGATTGCAAAAAACGTTAGCGACGATAATAGCGCTGCAGAAAGCGTGCGCGTGCGAATTGTGCGCGAGTCGGATGCTGATTTAACTGCGCGCGTAGATGCTTTAAGAGAAGCGAGTGGATTTAGCGACGAAGATGCTAACATTGCTGCAGACGATAAGCTGCACGAAGTGGCTGCCGAGGCACGAATGCTTAAAGACGCTTACGAGATTGGCGAAATGCGCAAGGCTATTGCTGCTACAAAGTTGGGCTTTGATCGCATGCTTACGCGTTTGCCTCAAGCTTTGGGCAAGGAGCATTCTGAACGCATGATTGAAGGCGCTTTTAACTCCGTTGCTCGAGAAGTTGGAAACGAAGTTGGCTACGATACAATTGTTGCTTCTGGCAAGCACGCTCCAATTTTGCACTGGATGCGCAACACTGGCGTGGTTTCTAGCGGCGAACTTTTGCTTATTGACGCAGGCGTAGAAGTCAATAGCCTTTACACTGCAGATATTACGCGAACCTTCCCAACAAACGGCAAGTTCACGGATTTGCAAAAGAAGCTTTACCAGTGCGTTCTAGACGCACAGCAAGCTGGTTTTGAGGCAGCTAAGCCGGGCGCAACTTACAGCGATATTCACCACGCTTGCATGCGCGTGCTCGCGGAGCATTTGCACGAGTGGGGTATTCTAAAGGTTAGCGTTGAAGAATCGCTTTCTCCGCAAGGTCAGCAGCATCGCCGTTGGCATGCTTGCGGTGTTGCTCACCACTTGGGTCTAGATGTTCACGATTGCGCTCAAGCTCGCTACGAGGCGTATCAGGGTGCAAAGATTACACCAGGAATGATTTTCACAATCGAGCCTGGCTTGTACTTTGCTGCCAATGATCTTATGCTTCAGCCAGAGATGCGCGGAATTGGAATCCGCATTGAAGACGATGTTTTGATGACGGAGAATGGTCCTGAGTGGCTTTCTATTGATATTCCTAAGCAAATCGAAGATGTTGAAGCTTGGATGGCTCAGCGCGCGTCAAAGTAGCGTTCTGCTATCTAAATGGACTATCTGGGATTATCTAAGACTATCTAAGATTGTCTAAATTAATTATCTAATCTTTACGTAATAATGTTGTTATAGCACTTAGTTGTTATAACAACATTATTTTATTGCGGCTTGTATGATTTGTATGACTTGCATGGCTTATATTTTTGCACGTCTTGTACTGCTTATATGACTTGTATGGCTTAATATACGTCTTATATGACTTATTGCAATAATAAAATGTTTAATTAACGAGTCGCAGCAAAATCATCGATACTCTCGAAAGGAATACAATGACTAAGCCAATCGTTCTTTCACTTGGAGAACTACTGTGGGATTTGCTTCCCCAAGGAAAACGAGTTGGAGGTGCTCCAGCGAATTTTGCGTATCACGCGCAATGCAATGGTGCAGAAAGCTACGTTATTAGTGCTGTTGGAGAAGATTCTCTTGGCAATGAACTTGTTGAAGAAGTTGAAAAAGCAGGGATTAAGCACGTTATTCAGCGCAATGCTTGGCCAACTAGTACGGTAGATGTTTCGCTTAGAAATGGTATTCCAGAGTACACGATTGTGCGAAACATTGCGTGGGATCATATTGTTTATACGCGCGAACTTGTGGATCTTGTTAGCAAAGCAGACGCGATTTGCTTTGGAACTCTTAGCTTAAGATCGCAAGAAACGCACGATACTGTTTTGGAGCTTTTAAAGCATGCAAAGCCAAACGCCATGAAGTTCTTCGACATAAACATTCGTAGCGATCATTATTCAAAGGATTTGATTGACGCTCTTCTTAAAGAGGCAACTGTTTTTAAGCTTAACGATTCTGAGCTGCTTCTTCTTAGAGATATGTTCAATATTCGCGAAACTTCCGACAATGAGGCTTGCAAATGGTTCCAGGCTCGTTACGGTTTGGATTACGTGATTTTGACTGGCGGATCTACTTTTAGCGCAATCTTTACTAAGAATGGCGAAAGCTCTACCTACCCAACTCCTCATGTGGAAGTTAACGACACTGTTGGCGCTGGAGACTCATTCTCTGGCACGTTTACTGCAAGGATTTTAGCTGGCGATTCGCTTAAAGACGCGCATCGTGCTGCAATCAACACTGCTGCGTACGTTTGCACTCAAGCAGGAGCGTGGCCAGAGTACCCGAGCGAAATCCCAGACTATCTTTCTAAAGCAGGACTGTAGGCTGTAAAGAATATAAAGGTATGCTCATGGCTGATTTTGTTTGGGACGATAATAAGGCTAAGCACTATGATGGCAAAGAATCCGAGCAGATGATTCAAGCAATGTTTATGCGCGCAGCAGATGATGCGCCAGACATTGATACTGCTGTAAGGCTTCTAAGAGCTGGACGGCCGCGGCAAAATCCTGGACGACACTACTACTGAAAATAAGTGGCGCGCAATATGCTCAAAGTATTCTCTAATTGAGAATACAAGTTGAAAATTAGTAATTACCCCTCGCTCCATGCGGGGGGTAATTTTTTATACTCTTAACTTTTTGTGAAAATGATATAATAGAAGTAGGTTCTTTTTGGCGTGTCACACGCGGTTTTAAGAGCAGTTTAATCGCTTAAACATGCTTAAACATAGTAGTCTAGGTGTGTCGTTTGGTGTGTCGTTACTGTTTGTGACTTGCTGAAAACGTTGAAATAAAGCCATTTTGAGTTATTTAGTGGGGCCTCAGGGGCTTGAACCCTGGACCGACGGATTATGAGTCCGTTGCTCTAACCGACTGAGCTAAAGCCCCACGCTAACAAAGTTAGCAACGACTAGATTAGCACACACCCATAAACGTTTAACACGCTGTTTAACACACTACGATTAACGCGTTGTTTAGCGCGCAAATCGCATGGGTGCGCGCAAGACAAGTCGCAAGCAGCTTTAGAGTAAATAGTTATGCTACTACTTCTTGGTCTCTTCCAGAAGCAAAATTGCTCAAAGCTCCAGTCTTACGAACTGCAACGAACAGAAGCCAAGGAACAATGCCTGCAATCACAAAGCCGCTTATAAGTTCGCAAATCATGTGAATTGTAAGATAGTTTGCGCTCTTTCCCTGGTAGACCACAAACATTAAGTAAATACCATATTCAAGAGCGGTAAGCGTGCCAGAAATTACGCTTAAAGTAAGATTGTACTTTTTGTAGCGAGCGATAGCAAAAGGAAGCTCGCTAAACACGGCTTGCAAGGCGGCAGAAGCTAAAACCATAAATGCAGAGAATTGCTGGCCAAGAATGTTCTCAAACACGGCGCCAACAACGTTTACGTAAATTGCAGCACCAGGCTTGCGGATTAAAAGAAGAGCAAGTGGGCCAGAAAGGTACCAAACGCCGTGCAAAATGCTGCCAAATCCAGGCAAAACCGTGCGCAAAATAGGGGAGATTTGTGAGAAGAACACAATGGTAAAGCCCCAGTAGATTATGCCAAACAAGGCGGCTAGAGCGGCGCCGAGCGATATATCTGCAACGCGCCATTTAAGACTTGCGATTGTTGTTGGTGCAGGATTTGCGTTTGCACGAGCCTTGTCGGTTATTGGAGTTTCGGATTGTGCGGAGTATTGTGCGTTTTCTTCGCTTTGATTGTTTGCGGATTCGTTGTTTAGAATATCACTCATTAGTGTTCCTAACTATTGATTGCTGCGCATTGTAATTTCTTTGAGCGTTTCTCGACCTACGCAGCCTGGGCAGAAACGCCAACGTGTACTTTACCATTTAATAGCCACTAACACGCCTTTATGCGCTAGTTTTGTGCGATTTGTAACGTTTTTGATTATTGCAGAAATCTATAACGCGCTATAAAACCGATTATTCAACGCAAGCAAACATGTTCGCGCGACGACCTGCCTTTTCGCTTGAGAAGCGTAGCGCGCGAGCGATATTTCCCGAGTTTGTACGTGATTTGGGTGGAATGTGGTACAAAGTGCGGAGTTGTTTTACGCGTTTTGTACCACGACACGCCGTAAATCAGGTACAAAAACACTACAGTTATTAATCTAGATAGTTGGAAAAATTAGCGAAACGTAAATCTGAAAACGTAAATCCGAAAACGTAAATCAAAAATAGGGGAGCACAAAATGTCGATGGAACATCCAAATCGCACCAATGAGCGAATTGTTGACGTTGAGCGAGATATTATGAGCCGCGCTCCAGAGCATAACAAGACAAA
>CAMXWX010000027.1 GCA_947252975.1 uncultured Gardnerella sp. | reverse complement strand
AGATTTGCTTGTTGAGGCGCTCACTCATCGATCTTTTTCGCACGAGCATCCAGGCACTAAAAACTACGAGCGCCTAGAGTTCTTGGGAGACGCTGTTTTGGAGCTTGTTTCTACAGAAACGCTGTTTTCTGCTCACCCAGACATGACGGAAGGTCAGTTGGCTAAGCTTCGCGCTAAGGCTGTTTCGGAGTGGGCTTTGAGCGCGGTTGCGCGAGATAAGTTGCATGTTGGGCCGTATATTCTTTTGGGTCATGGCGAGATGGAGCATGGCGGCGCTCAAAAAGACTCGATTTTGTGCGATATTGTTGAGGCGCTTATTGGCGCGACTTTTGTTGAGCATGGCATTGACGAGGCGCGCGCTGTAGTGCATCGCTTGATTGACGACACTTTGGCGGAGGTTCTTACAGAAGGCCCAGCTTTGGATTGGAAGACTTCGCTTACGGTTTTGGCGCACGAGATGGGGCTTGACGAGCCGCAATATAGAATGTCGGTTTCTGGCCCAGATTACGCGCCCGTGTTCCGTGCGCGCGCGGTTTTGGCGCACGAAAATGGCGATGAGCTGCTGGGCGAGGCGGATGGTTCTAGCAAGCGCAAGGCTCAGCTTGCTGCTGCAGATAAAGCTTGGCATGTGTTGGATAGAAGGCGTAAATCGAGCGCGAGCGAAGAAAGCGGTAATTAGGTCTTTCTGATTGCTGTTATATAGGCGATTTGAGGCGGTTCTATGGCTAGCAGTCGTAATAATAATGATTTATTATTTAACGATGATTCAGCATCATCAACGGTTGCTGGCGACTTTTGCGACTTACGCTACCACTGTGCGCGCTACGTTGACTATTTGCGCGCCAACAAAGGCCTTGGGGAGGCCACTTTGCGCGCGTACGGCGCGGATGTTTTGCAATGCTTAGAGTGGTGTAGTAGCAACGGTTTTTGCGATTTGCGCGCGGTTTCCACTGGTGTTTTGCGCCAATGGATGTATTGGCTTAACAAGAATCACGCGCGCTCGAGTTTGGCGCGCAAAGTGGTAGCTGTGCGCGGCTTTTTTGCGTGGGCTAAGCACGTTGGTTTGATTAGCGCAAATCCTGCGCAAATTCTTTCAACTCCTAAGATTGCTAATGAGCTTCCTACTGTCTTAGACGAAACGCAAGCGCAAAAGTTGCTCGATTATGCGGATAGTTATGCAGATAATTGCGCAGATAATTGCGCTGATAACTTTGCGCAGGATTCAACTGAGCATGATTCAACTGAGCAAAGCAGCACGCAAAAAAAGCCTCGCGCGCAAAAGTCGCAAGCTTCCGAGCGTAAAGAAAATACGCCACTAAAATCGCCTCAAAAATCCCCTCAAGAACATGCACTCGCCCTTAGAAACGCTGCGATTCTAGAGCTTTTATACGCAACGGGCATGCGCGTGGGGGAGCTTACAAGCATTAATGTGCAAGATATGGATTTTGAAAATCACACTGTAAAAGTTACAGGTAAAGGAAACAAGCAGCGCGTGGTGCCGTTTGGCGTTCCTGCTGCAAACGCTTGCAAAGAGTGGATTGAGCATGGTCGAAGTGCGCTACTGGAAAAGCACGCAGAAACCTCGCAAGCGCTGTTTTTGGGAGCGCGCGCAAAGCGCATTGACCAGCGCATTGTTAGGAGTATTGTTCATGCAGCTGCAGCTGCTGCAAACGTGCCAGATGTTGCACCGCACGCGCTGCGCCACAGTGCTGCAACGCATATGCTCAACGGCGGATCGGACCTTCGCGAGGTTCAAGAGCTTTTGGGGCATTCGTCGTTGAATACAACCCAGCGCTACACGCATGTTTCTATTCAGGCTCTTAAGCAGCGCTACTCGCAAGCCTTCCCGCGTGCCTAGAAAAATAAGGTTTATGCAGAGAATGAAAAGATGTGATTTGAATCACGTAATGCCGCCGCGTGGCTAAATGTATAATCGACTTATAAGCTTGATAGGAGGGTAAAACAGTGGTTGATGATTCAAATAAGCCTGAATCAAGCGCATTGATGAATAGCGTATCGACGAATAGCGTATCGACGAATAAGAATGTAGCGAATCAAAACGAATCCAGCGCCGCAAAGGTAAGCGCCGCCGAATCCAGCGCGGCAGACGTTGAAATGAGCCAGTATGTAGCAGATCGCGCTCGCGTAAACGAAGATAAAATCCGTCAAGACGAGCAAATTGTTGCTGAATTTGGCGAATACAATTACGGATGGCACGATTCGGATGCTGCAGGCGAAGCTGCAAAGAAGGGCATTGACGAGTCGGTTGTTCGCGCAATTTCTGCCGACAAACACGAGCCAGAATGGATGCTAAATCTTCGTTTGCAAGGATACCGCGCGTTTTTGCAAAAGCCTATGCCAGATTGGGGCGTGGATTTGCGCGGCTTTGACGCAGACGATTTTAAGTACTACGTGCGCCCAGTACACGATCAAGCGAAAACTTGGGATGATTTGCCAGAAGACATTCGCAAAACTTACGATAGGCTTGGCATTCCAGAAGCGGAGAAAAAGCGCTTAGTTTCAGGCGTTGCAGCACAGTACGAGTCGGAAGTTATTTACAATTCGATTCGCGAGGACTTAGCAGCTCAAGGCGTGATTTTTGTGGATACGGATACGGCAGTTCAAAAGTATCCAGATCTTGTAAAAAAGTATTTTGCAACTGTTATTCCAGTTGACGACAACAAGTTTGCGGCTCTTAACACCGCAGCTTGGAGTGGCGGCTCGTTTGTGTACGTGCCAAAAGGCGTGCATGTGGATATTCCGCTGCAGGCTTACTTCCGCATTAACACGCCGAACATGGGTCAGTTTGAGCGCACTTTGATTATTGCAGACGAAGGATCGTACGTGCATTACGTTGAAGGTTGCACAGCTCCGATTTATTCCACGGATTCGCTCCACGCTGCAAACGTTGAAATCGTTGTAGAAAAGCATGCGCGCGTGCGCTACACAACCGTGCAAAACTGGTCAAATAACGTGTACAACTTGGTAACTCAGCGAGCTTACGTGCGCGAAGGTGGCACAATGGAGTGGGTTGATGGAAACATTGGCTCCAAGGCTACTATGAAGTATCCTGCTTGTATTCTCGCCGAGCCGTACGCAAAAGCGGAGACTATGTCTTTGAGCTTTGCGGGCCGCGGTCAGTATCAGGATACGGGTGCGAAGATGATTCATTTGGCTCCGCACACGAGTTCTACGATTGTTGCTAAGTCGATTTCGCGCGGCGGCGGTCGCTCGGCTTACCGCGGTCTTGTGAAGATTGTTAAGGGCGCTAGTGGCTCTAGCTCTTCGGTTGTGTGCGACGCTTTGCTTGTTGACGATTTTTCTAGATCCGACACTTATCCGCATGTTGACGTGCGCGAAGATAACGTTTCTATGGCTCACGAGGCCACTGTTTCCAAGGTTTCCGAGGATCAGCTTTTCTACTTGATGAGCCGAGGGCTGGAAGAAAAAGAGGCCATGGGAATGATTGTGCGCGGCTTTGTGGAGCCGATTAGTCGCCAGCTGCCGATGGAGTATGCTCTGGAGCTTAATCGTCTTGTGGAATTGCAAATGGAAGGATCCGTGGGGTGATGAGCGAAGATCTGAAAAAGAATTTAGGCAATAAAATGACGGAAAAAGAAATTAATATTCCTGTAGCAGACCCTAACGATCCTTATGCTGTTCCTGCTGCAATGCCTTCTAGTGCAGATAAATCCGTGCGCTCTTTTAACGTGCAAGACTTTGCTATTCCAACGCGCAAGCAGGAAGATTGGCGATACACGCCAGTTGAGCGAATCGATGAGTTTTTTGAAAGCTTTGAGCCGTCTAATAACGTTACGGTAGAGCTAAAAGGCGTTGATGGCGATTCGCGCGCAACGCTACAAATTCTGCCAAAAAACGAGGCTCCGCACACAGAAATGAAGCCTTCGGATCGAGTGGCTGCTGTTGCGTGGAATTCTGCAAAGTCGGCATACGTTTTGCATGTTTGTGGCGAAGTTACAAAGCCAATAATATTGCAAATCCACGGAAACAACTTGCAATCACTAGACGCTGTGAAATCACTAGACGCATTGCACTTAGTGATAGAAGCCGATTCCTGCACAAATGCGGATATTATTGTAGAACACACAGGAGTTGCAAAGCTTGCTGAAGGCGTAGAAATCATTCTTGGAGATAACGCGCATGTTTCTACAACGTTCATTCAAGAGTGGGATTCAGGCAGCAAACACGTTGGAAATCATAGGATTCACGTGGGTGCGGGCGCTTCACTTCGTCACACAATGGTCACTCTTGGCGGAGACGTTGTGCGAATCCGCATGGATCAGGATTTTGGCGGTGAAAAGGGCGATTTGAACATGCTTGGCATGTATTTTGTGGATCCAGGCGAGCATGTTGAGCATCGCACTATGGTTGTGCACAATCACCCAGAATGCAAGTCGCGAGTAGTGTATAAGGGCGCGCTGTACGGCAAAGGAGCGCATTCTACATGGGTTGGAAACGCGCTTATTAAGCCAGAAGCTCCAGGCACAGATTCGTACGAGTTGAACAGAAACCTGGTGCTAACTCCTGGCGCGATTGCTGATTCGGAGCCGAATTTGGAAATCGAAAACGGCAATATTATTGGCGCAGGCCACGCAAGTTCGGTTGGCAGATTCGACGACGAGGAGCTGTTTTACTTACAATCTCGCGGAGTGAGCGAGGCGGATGCTAGAAAGCTTGTTGTGCGCGGATTCTTTAACGAGCTTATTGAGGAGATTGGCGTGCCGCAAATCGTAGATCATTTGATGGCTGCGATTGAGAGGCGTTTAGCTAAGACTGACGAATCTGTAAATGCGGACGAATCGCAAGCAACCGACGAATCGCAAGCAGCCGAAAAGTCGCAAGCAACCGACGAATCGAAATATGCGGAAGAATAGGAGATAGAAATATGTCAACTTTAGAAATTAAGGATTTGTACGCGTCTGTAGAAACAAAAGAAGGCAAGAAGCAAATCTTAAAAGGTGTAAATCTTACAGTTAATTCTGGCGAAACGCACGCGATTATGGGTCCGAATGGCTCTGGAAAGTCTACTCTCGCATACACTTTGGCAGGTCACCCAAAGTACGAGGTGGATTCGGGCCAGGTGCTTTTAGACGGCGAAGATATTTTGAAGATGACTCCAGATGAGCGCGCAAAAGCTGGGCTGTTCCTTGCGATGCAATATCCGGTAGAGGTACCAGGCGTTTCGATGACGAACTTTTTGCGCACAGCAAAAACAGAAGTGAGCGGAGAAGCTCCGACTTTGCGCGCGTGGGTTAAAGAGCTTAACGAAGCAATGAAGCGCTTAAGAATGGACCCAAAGTTTGCATCTCGTTCTGTAAACGAGGGATTTTCTGGCGGCGAGAAAAAGCGCGCGGAAGTTTTGCAACTAGAGATTCTAAAGCCAAAGTTTGCGATTTTAGACGAGACGGATTCTGGTCTAGATGTGGATGCTTTGCGAATTGTTTCGGAAGGCGTAAATCGTGCTAAAGAAAGCACTGGTTTGGGCATTATGATGGTTACGCATTACACGCGAATCCTTAAGTATATTAAGCCAGATATTGTGCACGTTTTTGCGCAAGGCCACTTTGTAAAAACAGCAGGACCAGAGCTTGCAGACGAGTTGGAAGAAGAAGGATACGACAAGTATTTGCCAGAAGGCGCAAGCGAGTCTGCTATTGCATGAGCGGCGTGTCTAAAGCCGCGAGTAAACTCGTCTAGGTTTGGCTAAATAAAACGGAAGAGGTTTGTAATGACTGTTCGCGGTGATATTAGAAATGTGGCAATCGTAGCGCACGTTGATCATGGTAAAACAACGCTCGTAAATGCCATGCTTCAGCAGTCGCACGTATTCTCTGAGCGAGAAGAAGTGCCAGACCGCGTAATGGACTCCAACGACCTTGAGCGCGAAAAGGGCATCACCATTCTTGCCAAGAACACGGCCGTGCAATACACTGGCCCGCTCGCAGAAAAGTACGGTCATCCAGAGGGAATCACAATCAACGTAATCGATACCCCAGGTCACGCCGACTTTGGTGGCGAGGTAGAGCGCGGCATCTCCATGGTTGATGGCGTTGTGCTGCTTGTTGACGCTTCCGAAGGCCCACTTCCGCAAACTCGATTCGTTCTACGCAAGGCTCTTGAGGCAAAGCTGCCAGTGATTTTGTGCGTTAACAAAACGGATCGTCCAGATGCGCGTATTGACGAGGTTGTGAGCGAGGCTACAGATTTGCTTCTAGGCCTTGCACAAGACGTTGTTGAAGAAGGAATCGACCTAGATATTGATTCGCTTCTTGATTTGCCTGTTATTTATTGCGCTGCAAAAGCTGGCTATGCATCCTTGAATCAGCCAGAAAACGGCGGCTTGCCAGATAACGATAATTTGGAGCCGCTTTTTGACTCCATTATTTCCAACATTCCAGCACCAGAGTACGAGGAAGGTGCACCTCTTCAGGCGCACGTTGCAAACATTGATTCCTCCGACTTCCTTGGCCGCTTGGGCTTAGTGCGAATCTACAATGGCATTTTGGAAAAGGGTAAGACTTACGGGCTTTCTCGCGTAGACGGCTCGATTGAAAACTTCCGTGTTTCCGAGCTTTTGCGCACTCAAGGCTTGGAGCGCACTCCTGTTGCATCTGCAGGCCCTGGCGATATTGTTGCAGTTGCAGGCGTTAACGACATTATGATTGGTGAGACGATTGTGGATCAGAACGATCCAAAGCCTCTTCCATTGATTCACGTTGACGACCCAGCTATCTCCATGACTTTCGGCATTAACGATTCGCCGCTTGCTGGCACAGAAGGCAAGGATCACAAGCTTACAGCGCGCATGATTAAGGATAGGCTTGATCGCGAGCTTATTGGTAACGTGTCTATTAAGGTTCTTCCAACAGACCGCCCAGATGCTTGGGAAGTTCAGGGTCGTGGCGAGTTGGCGTTGGCAGTTTTGGCGGAGCAAATGCGTCGCGAAGGCTACGAACTTACAGTTGGCCGTCCTCAAGTTGTTACTAAGACGATTGATGGCCAAATTAACGAGCCTATGGAAAACACTACGATTGACGTTCCAGAAGAATACATGGGCACTGTTACGCAGCTTATGGCGGATCGTAAGGGTCGCATGGATTCTATGAGCAATCACGGATCTGGCTGGATTCGCTTGCAATTTACTGTTCCTTCTCGCGGTCTTATTGGCTTCCGCACGGCTCTTCTTTCTGCAACTCGCGGAACGGGTATCGCAAGCTCTATTTCTGCAGGCTACGCGCCTTGGGCTGGTCAGATTGTAACTCGTCAAAATGGTTCTATGGTTTGCGATCGCAAGGGTGTTGCAACTCCTTATGCTATGCAGCGTTTGCAGGCGCGTGGCGTGTTCTTTGTTGATCCGCAAAGCCCTGTGTACGAAGGTCAAATCGTTGGTATTAACAACAAGCCAGACGAGTTGGATGTTAACATTACGCTTGCTAAGCATATGACTAACATGCGTTCTTCTACAGCAGATGTGCTTGAGACTTTGACTCCACCAATTAAGATGAGCTTGGAAGAGTCTCTTGACTTTGCTAACGAAGATGAGTGTGTGGAAGTTACGCCTGAGTCGATTCGCGTGCGCAAGATTATTTTGAGCCGTGACGAGTGGTATAAGTGGCGCGCTAAGCAGCGTAGGCAGAACAACAACGCTGCGTGATTGCTTAATGCATGATCTCTTAAAATGATGTTTAACATAAAGTCGCATTCCGTGCTATTTGCTAGCAAGTGTGCGGCTTTATGCGTTTTGGCCGCATTTTGCGCGGTTTTGGGCACGTTTGCGCACCGAATGGGCGCTATGTACGGCTTTCCGTACGGTATTGTAATCGCGCTTTTGCTTGTTACTTTGAGCGCATGTTTTGCTCGCATGCTTTGTGGCATGTTTGGCTTTATTTTGCATGCAATCGTGTGTTGTTCGGTTGTGTGGATGATTGCGCTTGGATGGTTTAGAGTTTTTGGCGCATTTCGCGGCGTGCTAGTTGCCATTGGCTTTAGCGTGGATAATCTTCCGTGGATTGCACAAAATGCTGGATATTTTTGGCTTTATGGCGTGATTATTGCTCACGCAGTTTTGCTTTGTATGCCTAATAAATTTTTTGTTATTTCTGGCGCTAAATAAGTGGCACTAAATCAGTGGTAGTGGCGCTAAATAGTGGTGCCAAATCAGTGTAAGGTAGTCTTACTTATAGTCTTAGAGTAGTCTTATTTACAGTAGTCTTAGTCTTATAGTCTTAAAGTAGTTTGAGGAATAGTCATGAATAGCAATATAGTCATGAATAGCAATAAGAACAGCAGTAGTGACCGCAAATTATGTTATTTAGGGCCAGAAGGTTCTTTTACTCATCAAGCTGCTTTAAAAGTTAAAGAACAATGTAAATCGTTAGGTGCTTTGCGCCTTATTCCAACTGCGTGTGAGAATATTCGTAATATCGCTAGCAAAATTGAAGATTGCTACGATTTGGGTATTATTGCGTGGGAAAACAATATTGAAGGCGTAGTAATACCTAATTTAGATTTATTAATTGATGCAAAAAATATGGTTGGCATTGCGCGCGTGGGCGTTGATATAAGTTTTGATGCTGTTGTTTGCCAGTCGGATTCAATCGATAACTGTTCGACTATTGTTGCTCATCCTCACGCGTTGGCGCAATGTCGTAAGTTTGCTCAAAAGCATGGATTGAAAGAAAAAACCGCGTCTTCAAACGCTGCTGCTTGTAGGGATTTAGTTAATGGCGAAGTTGCTTTGTGCCCTAAAATTTGTGCTGATTTATACAATAGGCAAATTGTGAGCGAAGGCGTTGAAGATTTTTCTGGCGCGCGCACTGAGTTTTTAGTGTTAGCTCCTAGAGATGAGGCTTTCAATTTTGTTAGTATGCATCGCGAATGCTATTCATCTTTTTCTTCGATTATTGCTTTTATTCCGCGTTGTACAGGTGCTGGAGTGCTAGCAAATTTGCTTGACGTTGTGCGCGATCATGGTCTTAATATGACTTCTTTTATGTCTAGGCCGATTAAAGGTCAAGATGGTTTATATAGTTTTATTGCCACTGTTGATGCTGCTCCTTGGGATTCTACGTGCAAAGCTATGATTCAAGAGGTTGTTGAACATGGTGATTGGGTGCGAGTTTTAGCGGTGTATCCTTCTAATAATCGCAATAATCCGATTATGAATGATTGGATGCTGCCTAATGGTGGAGTGTGTATTGATGTTGTAGGCGAGGCTTCATCTGGTGCTCTAGGCGAGGCTTCGTTTGAGGCTTCGGTTGATGCTTCAGCTGATGCTTTGCGCACTTTGAATGTAATGCATGCAGAAAGAGAATTATTATGGTAGAAGATGCTGAATTTTCTCAAAAATTTTCTGTTGGTATTGTAGGACTTGGGCTTATTGGCGGATCAATCGCAAAGCGTTTGGTGGCTACTGGCTCTTGCAAAGTGTACGCGTATAATCGCCATCAAACAATGTATAAAGAGGCGAGGGCGCTTGGAATTACTTGCGTTGAAAGCGTTGCGGATCTTGCGCGCATGCAGCCAAATGTTTTGATTTTGTGCAATTCGCTTGCATCTATGCCAGAAGTTCTTGGCGAGATTTCGCGCGGAATCAACAAGCAGCGCACAACTTTGACGGATGTTGGTAGCGTTAAAGGGCTTGTGCGCGAGCAGGTTAAGGCCGCGGGGCTTGGCGATTGCTATATTGGCGCGCATCCTATGGCTGGAAGCGAGTTTACTGGTTGGCAGGCGTCGAGCGCGGAGTTGCTGGACGGCGCGCTTTGGGCAGTTAGCGTTGATGAAAGCAGCGATTTCTGGCGATTTTTGGCGGTTTTGCGCGTTATTGTGGCGTTGTGTGGCAATCGCGCGCTTGTGTTGAACGATTCCATACACGATGCTTCGGCGGCTCTGATTTCGCACATGCCGCACGTTGTTTCTACAGCGCTGGCGAATGTTTTGTGTGAAAGCGAAAATCGCAATGTTGCGTTGCAAATGTCGGCTGGTTCTTGGCGAGATATGACGCGAGTTGCGCTTACGGACCCGAATCGCACGCGTGCGATGGTTGCGGAAAATCGGCGAAATGTGGCGGATTTGCTTGGTAGCGTGATTGAGGAGTTGAGTTTTGCGAAGAAGATGCTTGAGGAGAGTGATGGCGATTCTGCGGTTGCTTGCGATGAGCGCGCGTTCTTTGCTAAGGCTGATTCTTGGCGCGAGTACAAGTATAAGGAGCGCGCGGTTGCTTGCGATGAGTCGGCTGGCGATTTGCGCGAGCTTCGATTTGCGCTTGATTGCCCAGGCGATTGGCAAAGTCAGCTGATTCAAAGCGCGCAAAGCGGCGAGCAGATTGTTGGCGTTGCGCTGAGTGATTTGGCGGCTGCAAGCGACACGCGTGTAGCGCGCATAACACTCCGCCGCGTCTCAACTCTCTAAGCGCTCGCTCCGACCTGTCTTTCCGCTTTTTGTACCAATTTTGACCTAAATCGCGTACAAACTCCGGAAAACCCCTCCGCTTTTTGTACCAATTTTGACCAAAAAATGGTACAAAACGCGGAAAATTGATCAAGCATTGTGCAATTCGAAGTCGTCGATTCGAGCGGCATATAATTAGCATATGACAGAATCGCAGCAACCGCCACAATCTTCTCAATCACGCAAATCGCAGCAACCGCAGAATCGCAAGCAACCGCACATGAATCAATCTCCTCAACCGCATCAATCGCCATTTTCCCCAAAAATCCAGCAGTTTCTAAACCACATAAGCGTGGAGCGCGGGCTTTCTCCAAAAACCGTTGAAGCATACGAGTCGGATCTTACAAAATACACGAACTGGCTTCGCGAAGCACGAAAAATCAACGATGTTAACAAAATCACGCAACTAGATATTGAAGAATACGTGCGCGCAATGTCATCACAAGAAATGTCATCACAAGCAATGGCAGCGCAAAGGTTAGGACTTCGCACGATTGCGCGGCGAATCGCAAGCATACACGAGTGGAACAAATTCATGCTTTCCAACGCGCAAATCGCAAGCGACCCTTCTGCAGAAGTCAAAGCGCCAAAGCAGTCGGAGCATCTTCCAGACGTGCTCAGCATTAGCGAAGTGGAGCGCGTAATTGATGCTGCTGGCGGATTTGGTAGCACGGATGCCGTCTCGCTTCGAGACCGCGCGCTTGTGGAATTTTTGTACGCGACTGGCGCGCGCGTGAGCGAGGCGGTTGGCCTAAAATTCGAGGACATTGATTTGGCGGAATCAGTTGTGCGGCTTAGCGGCAAGGGGCAAAAGCAGAGGCTTGTGCCGATTGGAAAGTGCGCGGTTAGTGCGTTGCGCGATTATTTAGATAAAGCTAGGCCGATTCTTGCAGGTCGCGCGCAAAAGTCGGAAGCTTCCGCAGAGTCGCAACTCAAGTCGCAAGTAAAGTCATCATCAAACGCATCATCAAAATCCGCAAATTCTCACATGATTTTCCTCAACAAACGCGGCAAATCGCTGTCTCGCCAATCCGCGTGGGAGGCGATTTCGCACGCTGGCAAAATGGCAAAAATCGGCAAAGAATTGCATCCGCACACGCTTCGACACTCCTTTGCAACGCATTTGATTTCGGGCGGCGCCGACGTGCGCACGGTGCAGGAGCTGCTTGGGCATGCGTCTGTTACAACAACGCAGATTTACACGCATATAAGTCCAGACGCGCTTATGGAGGCGTATGTTATGAGTCATCCGCGCGCAAGGTAGGTGTTTTATTCGCTGCAGCATCGCGCAAATCCACTGAACATACCTTTTGCTAAACTGGAGCTTATGCCTACTGATTTACTTGGACGCGAATATGAGACTTTCCGCGCGCCCGATGCGCTTACAACGCACGGTCCTGCGCGCATTATTGCTATGTGTAACCAGAAAGGTGGCGTTGGTAAAACTACCAGCTCCATCAATATCGCTGGTGCGCTGAGTCAATACGGTAGGCGAGTTTTAATTGTTGACTTCGATCCGCAAGGCGCTGCAACGGTGGGGCTTGGGATTAATGCGAACGCGCTTGACAACACTGTTTACACGGCGCTTTTTGATTCTTCTGTAGACGTGCACGATGTGATTCGCCACACTGCCACAGAAAACATTGACGTTATGCCTGCAAACATTGATCTTTCGGCAGCAGAGGTGCAGCTTGTTACCGAGGTTGGTCGCGAGCAGATTTTGGCTGGCGTGTTGCGCAAAGTTCGTAACGAATACGACGTTATTATTATTGATTGCCAGCCTTCGCTTGGCTTGCTCACTGTAAACGCGCTTACGGCGGCGGATGGCGTGATTATTCCTGTTGCAGCGGAGTTCTTTGCGCTTAGAGGTGTGGCGCTGCTTATGCAGTCGATTGAAAAAGTGCAGCACAGAATTAACCCAGATTTGCAAGTGTTTGGCGTGCTCGTTACCATGTTTACTCGCACTTTGCACAGCGAAGAAGTTTTGCAAAGGATTTACGAGGCTTTCCAGGGGCGCGTTTTGCATTCTGTTATTTCGCGTTCGATTAAGCTGCCAGATTCCACTGTTGCGGCGGTTCCGATTACGATTTTTGCTCCTGAGCATAAGACTGCTAAGGAGTATCGCGAGGTTGCGCGCGAGCTGATTTCTAACGGCGTGGTTGCGTGATTCGACCTGCTTTTCCGCACTTTGTAGTGTGTTTGTATC
>CAMXWX010000026.1 GCA_947252975.1 uncultured Gardnerella sp. | reverse complement strand
TAACACGCTGCCGCATTATTCTTTCTAGCGGGGAGTATAAACTCCCCGCTTTTTTTTTAATGCTTAACACGCTCGTATTCTTGTAGTGCGATTGTACTTGATTTACGTCGTGTCGTTATACAAACGCACTACATGGAAGGTCCTCGTTCGCGCGTTACAGCGCGCTATTCCTCACGGCTATTAGTAGCCGCTCGGCTGATTTGGCATGTAAAGTCCACTGGACTTTACATTTGAGCCAAATCACGCTTTGAAGGAGCTTGAAATGCGTTATGCAATTTCAAGCTCAGTCAAAGCGCCTCTCGCGCTACGCTCTAAGCGAAAAGGTAGGTCGTCGCGCGCGTAAATAACGTCATAACGAACATATATAGTCAAATATGGGTTCGGGGTGCGCGAAAGCGCTGAGATTATACCCGTTGAACCTGATCTAGTTAGTACTAGCGAAGGGAAAATCATGACTACTGTGTCGTGCTCTAAAAATAGTGAATTCTCAACTAATGCTCGTTGCAAGCAATTCGTTCAAGATGTACGTGAATGCATCGAAGCTTTGCGCGCAAAAAATCCGCTAACACATTGCGTAACGAATAATGTTGTTCAAGAAATAACGGCAAACGTTCTGCTAGCTGCTGGTGCATCGCCAGCAATGGTCGTAGACGCAGAAGAAGCTGAAGTATTTGCTCAAATCGCATCTGGTGTATTAGTAAACATTGGAACGTATAGGCCAGTAGACAAAGAATCTATGGATGCTGCAATTCGCGGAGCTGTAAAAGCACACACTCCATGGGTTCTTGACCCAGTTGCAGTTGGCGGTTTAGCTCCACGCACGCAATACGCGCGCGAAATCGTTAAAAGTCATCCTACTGTAATTCGTGCAAATGCTTCCGAAATCTTAGGTTTAGCTGGAGAAGAAAGCGGCGGTAAGGGAGTAGACGCTGGAGACTCCGTTGATTCAGCAGTTGCAGCTGCTAAGAAGCTAGTTAAACTCTATGGCTCGGTAGTGGCTATTTCTGGCGAAAAAGACGCTATTTATGGTCACGGATGCTCGGCACGAGTCTCGGGCGGTCACGAGATAATGACGAAAGTAGTCGGAACGGGCTGCTCTCTTGGCGCATTGGTGGCAGCATACGTTGGAGCAAATCGAAATCGACCTTTTGCAGCAACAGTTGCCGCTCACGTGCACGCTGCTGCAGCAGGAACTTGGGCAGCACAACGCTCAACATCGCCAGGTACATTTAGAACATTATGGATGGATGCGCTTATGGATTTGAGCGCAGACGAGATGCTGAAACTAGCGAATATTGAATTTGAACTCGACCCTGTTGATTGGTCTTTATACTTTATAACAGACCCAAAGATGAGCAATCGAGCAGAAGAAGATATTGCAGTTGATTGCGTTAAAGGCGGAGCAAGCGTAGTTCAATTGCGCGATAAGTACGCAAATAGCGAAACTTTTAATAATAAAGCTCAAAGCTTGCGAGACAAAATGCTTGCTAATGGTTGCGGAAACGTGCCGATTTTTGTTGACGATCGTATAGATTGCGCTAAAAGCTTAGGACTCAACTTGCATGTTGGGCAAACAGATACGCCTTATATTGAAGCGCGTAAGTCTATTCCTGCAGAATGGATGGTTGGGCTTTCTATAGAAAAGTTAGAACAGTTAGATTACGTTTATAACGAATGTGCTAAAGAAAATGTGGCATTGCCTGATGTTATTGGAATAGGTCCGATTTGGCCTACTGCCACTAAGCCAGACGCTGCTCCTGCTTTAGGTGTTGAAGGAGTAGAAAAGATTGCTAAACGCGCTAAAGAACTCGGCATTAGTACGCTCGGAATTGGCGGCGTTAACGAAAATACGGTATTCCCTATTAAAAGCACTTCAATAGATGGTTTATGCGTAGTATCTGCTCTAATGCTTGCGCAAAATCCTTGCGAAGAAGCGCGCAAATTACGCGATGCTATTACGAAGGAATAAAAATAATGAATAATCAATTTTCGCAAGCTCAAGCACCTTTGCAATCAATTTCTAAATTATATGATTCAAGCCTAAGGCCATCTTCTTTGCCATCTTTAGAAGACCCGATTATTCCACGCGTACTAAGTATTGCTGGAACTGATCCAACAGGCGGAGCTGGAATCCAAGCTGATCTAAAGTCAATCACGGCATCACATGGATTTGGAATGTGTGTAACAACTAATTTGGTTGCTCAAAACACTTGCGGTGTGCGCGAAGTTTATGCTCCTCCAACCGACTTTTTGCAAGCGCAACTAGAAGCAGTATTTGATGACGTAACTATTGATGCTGTAAAAATCGGCATGCTTGGAGACAAATCATATATTAGCCTAGTTCAAAATTGGCTTAAAAATCATCCTGTTCCTGTTGTTGTGTTAGATCCAGTTATGGTAGCAACTTCGGGAGATAGGCTGCTTGAAAAGTCTGCAGAAGATGCAATGCGCGAGTTTGCGCCTCTTGCGGATGTTATTACGCCAAACATACCTGAACTCGCAGTATTATGCGATAAACAGCCTGCATCCAATTTTGAAGAAGCTTATGCTCAAGCAAGCGAGTGGAGTGCAAAAAACAATACTATTGTTATTGTTAAAGGCGGCCACTTAACAAGCGAAGATGCTGGAAATACTGTTGTGTTCCCAGATGGTCACAGAGTGCACGTTCCTTGCCCTAGAGTTGATACAACAACAACGCATGGCACTGGCTGCTCGCTATCTTCTTCTCTAGCTACGCGCATAGGATTAGCGTTGCGAGAAGGAAAGAAGCTAAGCGATTACAGTACTGTAGCGAATGCTTTAGCGTGGTCGTCAAGATGGCTTAACGAAGCTATTGCTTGCGGTAAAGATTTGCATGTTGGAAAAGGTCATGGGCCTGTGAACCATGCGGCTCGTAATTATCGTTTGGAATTAGATTCTTCGTCAACTCCTTGGGAGCATATGCAAGCGAATGGCTTAGATGGATTAACTCCGCAAAGCGTAGTCGTAAAAGCTCATAGCAAGGCTAGAAAGCCAAATGTGGAGCCGTGTGGTCCTTGGACTCAAGCGTTATGGGATGCTAGTGCAGATGTTGATAACAACATTATGAAAATGCCATTTATTGAGGCTTTAGGCAATGGAACGCTTGACTCTGACTTGTTTGCTTTCTACATAAGTCAAGATTCTGAATACTTGAAGCGTTATTCGCGCGCGCTAGCTGCTGTTGGAGCTAAAACGCCAGATAATGAGGCTAGAGTGCATTGGGCTACGGGCGCAGCTATGTGCATAGAAGCGGAATCGCAGTTGCACAGAGATTGGCTTGGAAGCAGAAATATAAGCATTGATGCGCCTTGCTCGCCAGTAACATTAGCTTACGTAAATCACTTACTTGCTTCTACAATGGCAGAAGACTACGTGATTGGAGCTGCATCCATATTGCCATGCTATTGGCTTTATGAAGAAGTGGGGCAAATTTTAGTCAAAAATAATACTCCTGAAAACCCATATCATGATTGGATTTCAATGTATTCTTCTCATGATTTTGAGTCAGGTGTAAGAATGGCGGTTAAATTTGTTGAGAGAGCTTTTGAAGAAGCTGGCCCACAGGCTCGAATTCTTGCTGCTCAAGCATATATGACTTCATGCATTTACGAGTATGAATTCTTTAATCAAGCTCATAGAGCATTGAGGTAGATGGTTTGATAGCTTGATAACTTGATAGCGCTGATGCGTTGACTTCGTCTTTATTAACAAAATCTAGAAGATTTGAAGACGTGTCAAAGCGTCAGCGCATTTTTGTAATACGCATGTCTATTACTGTGCTATGTCTGTTATTGTTGATTTTCTGAGTAGCGCAAATGTGCAGGCGATTTGCTTAAGACTTAAATCGTGAGTAGTAAAAAGTTACCTAAATTCGCTAGCACTATCTTCCTATTTTTTCTATCTTATTATCTTCCTATCTTGCAAAACCCAAAGTACTTTGGAAAATATCAGATAGAATTGCCAAATATGCCCTATTTTCACTAATTCTATCTTGCAAAACCCAAAGTACTTTGGAAAATATCAGATAGAAGTGTGTGCATTGCGGTTATGGATCTATTCGATTTTTTGCTTAACGAGGATAGCCTTAAGCGGTGATTTAATAGAGTGATATTAGATCTCTGAGCAAGTCAATCACTCAGTAACGTATAAACTCTATGCAAAATAGATTATTCTCTGGTATTACGCAAGCTTCAAGAATCATAAATAAAAATCATCATTTAGTATGATGCAAACTCTTTACGGCGATTATAGGCTATTAACCAAAAGCTGAAATTCTAAATAAAGTGGTAATCATGAAAGCGTTAATTGTAGCGTTACCGAGCACTTTATTTATTTTGGATTAGTTTGAGAGGCTCGTTTCAACGCATTCTATGCGTTTACGAGTTTGGTGAGTAAGGAGCTTTGTGTTATGCGTAAGTTTACGAAAGTATTCTTGTTGGCTGCTCTGCCGGCGTGTTTGCTTACTGCATGCGCTGGTAGAGCAGTTGATGATAGTCAACAGCAGGCATCACATGATTCAGTTCCACTTATTTCAGTCAAAAAACAGCCTTTAACACAAGTTGTGTCGGGTAAAGCAACAATAGAACAATCGTCTACCTTTGTTATCACTGCTGTAAGTAGAGGGAATTTTTCTCCATCGGTAAAAGCAGGAAGTGCTGTAAAAGCTGGAAGTATTTTAGGCTACAATGCTGGTAACAAAGTTATTGCTCCCGTAGACGCTAAAGTTGTGTCAGTAGCTGAATCATCTGCGGACATGCCTAAATCTTTCCCGCTATTCACTCTTAAATATGAAGGTTTTTCAATAAGCCTTAACGCAAAAGCTTTACTTCGTTCTGCAGATATTGCAGATGTTAAAGGTCGCTTCCAAGTTGAAGACGGTGTTGGACCAACCAATTGTTTGCAAATAGTACAAAGCGGTGGAACTTCTACCGATGTTGCAGCCTCGGGTAGTAGCAAGAATGATAATGCTGATTCAACTCAAACAGATGAGTCGAGTGCGCAAAGTAAACCCAGTGTATCGTCAAAAGTTTTAACGTGTTTAATAGATAAAAGCGCAGAAGTAGAATCAGGTCAAAATGCGACTCTTGTTTTTAATGGCAAGCATAAACAATCGGTTCTAACTCTGCCTGTTAGTGCGGTTGCTGGAAGAGTCCAAAAAGGCTTAGTCTCATACAAGAAAGGCGATAAATGGGAGCGTAAAGAAGTTGGTCTTGGAATCAGTGACGGCGCTAATATTGAAATTACGTCTGGTTTGCATGAGGGTGATGTTGTAGCAGGTGTTTCTCCTGATCTCATTCCAGGAGTGCAATGATTATGGAGAACAATCCTGTTCCACTGGTTGAATTACAAGACGTGTCAGCGCGTGTAAAACTAGGCAATGGCGAATGGCTTACCACTGTCAACTCTGTTTCTATGCTACTTAACCAAGGTGAAACATATGCGGTAGTTGGCAGGTCTGGATCTGGCAAAACGAGTCTTATTTCTATTATTGGATTTTTGAATAAAAATTTTACTGGAAAATACTATTATTCTGGCAAGTCAATCCAAAAGTGTAGTGATAGTACAGTATCGCATATGCGCGCTAGAAATATTGGTTTTGTTTTTCAAAACTATTCGCTTATTAAGCATTTAAGCATTAGAGAAAATGTTGAGTTGCCGCTTTTATACGCAGGACTACAACAAAGCAAGCAGACAAGAAGAAAAACGATAGAAGAAGCATTATGTGCTGTTGGATTGCAAGATAAACTAAACGAATACCCTGGAAGGCTATCAGGCGGTGAACAGCAGAGAGTCGCGATAGCGCGTGCCTTAGTTACTAATCCCGAATTACTTATTTGCGATGAGCCAACTGGCGCGCTCGATAGTAGTACGGGAGAAAAAGTGCTTCAAGTGTTGCATGATCGTGTTCAAGAATCTGGAACAACATTACTATTAGTCACTCATGATATGAAAGTGGCTCGTTCTTGCTCTCACATTTTTACTATGGAAGGCGGTGTTCTTTATGATTATGCTGCTTAAAGATTTGCGCCTGTCTCCTATGAGATCCTTCCTCACAGGTTTTTCAATGTTTATTGGCATCATTGCCGTTATTGCGTCAGTGCTTATCGGCACGGTTGGTAAGGACTATCTTATTGCAACTAACGAACAGCTAAACGGTCGTAGACCAACATACGAGATTACTTTTTCAGCACAAAATTTTGACGAATATTCAGTATTTAACAAATTCTTAAATCGCATTGAATCCGCAAATCGTAACGCTAACGTTATGCTACAACCAAACACTGGACTACTGTTTAGCGCTTCTATGCCAGCCTCGAAGAGTGTAAAAATAAGCGAAGAATATAAGACCAGCAATCTTCAATATGTTGATGCTGTTTACACTACGGCAGGATACAACAAAGTTTATAACTTACCTATTGTAAGTGGAAGATGGTTTAGTAATAGCGCTAAAAACAACGCATTAGAAATGGTAGTAAACCAATCTGCTAACAAAAGATACAAGATTGGTGAAGTAGCATTTATTACTTCTCGCAAAACAACACGAATGAGTCCTATAAGGATTGTTGGAGTTGTGAATGATGGCGTAGACTCGGCAAAAGTATACGTGAATATTCTAGGCTTGTTACGTTATGCTCCAACTCTTTGGGAATATTCTCAAAAAGAAGCTCAAGGCTCAATCTACTGGTTAAATAAAGAAAATCGTTCTCAAAAATCAATTAAATCTTATGTTTCAGATGCTCTTTATGACTGTTGTGGTGGGCAAGTAAACGAAATTAGAAGACATGATAATAGTGATGATTACGAGAATGTGATAACAGTATTGCAATTAAGTTTTGCTATCGTAGCAGCATTATTGCTTTTTGTTTCCGCGTTAGGTTTAATCAATATTGGTTTAGCATCGTTGGAACAGCGCACACATGAACTGCTTATACGTAGAGCCTTGGGTGCTACTAGATGGTCGATTGCTTCACTCGTGTTAGGCAGTGCGATTATTTTAGCACTAATAGTTTCGATTGCTGCCGTCGCTGTTTCTTTTGGTCTTGTGTCTATAGCATCAAGTTTTTGGGATGCATCAAGTCCAGTTAGTCCGCCAGTTTACCCATATGAAGCTGCTATTGGAGCTGTTATTGCGGCTTTTATAACAGCACTTGCTGGAAGTGTGGTGCCGGCAATAAAAGCATCGCGTTTACAGCCAGCATTAGCATTGCGTTAATTTTCAAAAAATAAGAAAGAAGGAATAATGAATAATCATACTATTGGTAAAGCAACTCTTATTGTTGGTGTGCTTAGTGCGATTCTTATGTTTAATGCGTGTGGAGGAGTAGGCAACAATAATGCGAGCGGTATGGGTGGCGCGCGCTCGCAAAATAGTTCACCTAGAGAGACTGTTGATTTTGCTCATATAGAGAAGGAATATCAGGAGTCCGTTGCAAAGCTTAGTTGGCCTGAAAAATATAAAGCTCCTGCAAACTTGGTTGGAGAAGAAAAAGACGCTCAGTTCCAGAGTGGATATGGCGATACGCAAGCATCTAATTATTATCAGTGTGCTTGGGAGCGGCAATGGTTAGACACGTATGCTAGTAATGAACAAGCGGCAAGTAAAGCTTTGCGTGAGCTCGAAAAAGTGCCTAGCATGCCGTTTATGGGTCCAGACCGTTGTGATGATGCAACGAGAAACTTTTTCAAAGAGCACATGCGTAAAGCAAAACTAGGAGATCCGTCAGGATTCCAACAGGATGTGCAAACTAATTGTCCTGTGATGTAATTGCATTTGTATAACTTCATTGTGCTGATTTTGTATGCAATGCCTATTTACTTAATTGATAAATAGGCATATACTTATGTGTGTGAAGCGAAAAGAGTTGGAGAAAAGACTTAATCAATGAGTGCTACTGATCATGATGATGCAACGACTTGTTTACAAATGGTGACCGCTATAGCTCGCAGATGCGATGGCTGGTGGGCTATAGAAGTGTCAGAAATACCAGGATTATTTACTCAAGTACGTAGACTTGATCAGGTTGCAGCAATGGTAAAAGACGCTGCTGCAACTTTAAATGTTAAAGTCAATGGCGTGAAAGTAACTCCGAAACTTAGTGAGCAAGATGAGCTTATGCTTCAGCGCATGTTAGATGCAAAATCTGCAGCTATAAAAACTCAAGAAGAAGCGTCTATGCTTATGCGTGAAACGGTCCGCTTATTAAGGAATCAGGGATTGACGGTTCGTGATGTTGCAGAGCTTACGGGAGTTACTCCGCAGCGAATAAGTTCGCTTAAAGCTTAGTAACTTAATGCAATGTGGTTGGGGCTATGCGCAAGTCAATCACTCAGTAACATATAAACTCTATGCAAAACAAATCATTAACAGATAAATAATCAAAGGCCAAGTCGTAGGATACATTGCTACAGCTTGGCCTTTGAAAATTGTGATATGTTTTTATATTAAAATTCGCAGTCTAATGCTTTTACTTATTTTTGGCTATGCCAAGAGCTTTTGAACTTTCATCCTTATCAAGGCCTATAAATAGAAGAACAATTATACCAATAATCAGCGGAACATAACCGTATCCAGATCCGTGGATTATGCCGAATATTTCCATAAGCCCATTTGCTATTACGGCTAGTGAAGATACTATAAAATATAGTTGCGCGCACCACGGTTTTTTAATGAGAAATATGGTTGCAAGACCAAATAATCCAGCGATAATTTGAGGCACTCCCCATAGATAATCATTACGCATTACAATCAGCGCAATTCCGCTAGCAAGAAATACGCCATTGGCTATTGTCCAAAATACGGACGGAATTTGTGCTTTTGTATCTTCTAAATTACTCATATTCTTCTCCTTCTAATACAAGAAAATAATTGTGTATATAAAACCTTTACAATTTATAAATTAATGTCGCGCTAAAAGGTAAACAATATCTTGTATATGAAAACCTTTACAAATAATTACTAATTAAAACTACTCAAGATTCATTAATCTT
Organism: uncultured Gardnerella sp.; assembly: GCA_947252975.1. Taxonomy (GTDB): domain Bacteria; phylum Actinomycetota; class Actinomycetes; order Actinomycetales; family Bifidobacteriaceae; genus Bifidobacterium. The sequence goes on along the minus strand of CAMXWX010000026.1, from coordinate 3,772 downwards.
TTAAACTGAATCAGTAAAGTATACTATTTATACGGTTATGTTCATTTTTGAAAGGGATAACTGCATTACATTCCCAATACTTGCCAAAGGCTCGAAAATAAAGTGAACCGCCTAAATGCTTTAGGGTATCGCGATGAAGCAGAAGCCCTTTTTGAGATACTGCGCGAATCACATCTTTACTTTTCTTGCCCAAAAATCGAACATTGAACTGTTTTATAACAATTTGTTTTTCGCGTATCGAAATTCTGATGTAATAAACTAAAGAAGCATATTTTCGAATGTTCAAATATAGTTCTTCGATTAATTCAATAACTTCACAGATGATTTCATCGCTAATGTCTTCAGGAATATCGTTACTAGATATATTGCATATGGATCTTCCTTTTAATCCACATGATTCATTGATTGAGTCGTTCATTTGTAGCGTATCTTCAATGCGCTGAATGAACTCGCTTCGAGCATCATGCTTAGCAGTATTTCCACGTAGAATGTCGATAATATTATGACCTTCTTCAAAAGCCTGATCTGCCAAATCATTTATTTCTTCAATAGCTTCTCGTTGCTTTTTAGAAATAGACTTGTCAAGTAATGCTATTTTACTTTGTAGTGCAATATCTGCAATCTTATTAGTTAATTTATCGTGCATTCGCACAGCCAAATTAAGATTATTAATTGTTTGCCTATCTTTTTCATAAAGAACCATTTTTTGGTGATAAATGCGCAAAATAATACCAGTGCAAACGCAAAATATATTTATTAAAAGGTAAGCAATAAGATACTTGAAAGACAAAGTTGATAGGTATCGGTATGCAACGTAGTGTAATGCATCTATTACTAAGAATAAAGGTAGTGTAAATTGAATCGGATATAAATATGAAATAAAAACAAATGATATGATGAGCCCGAAAGTTACTGGTGGAAGATTCAGACTAGGAATAACAAGAATGCTGAGGTGCACAAAAATATAGCACATGCTCATAAAATGCGGGAGCAAGCAAAGGAACAGATTCATAGCAGCAAGAATCATGTAAACTATAACAAGTTGTATTGTGCTATTGTCGCTATTTGAGTAAATATATGCATCCATTGCGCTTGACAAACATCCCAATAGTAAAAATGTTTTATTGTCAATAAGCTTTTCTCGTAAACGACGCATTAAGAAAATAATCATTGTGTATCATTTCCTAAATATTCATCATGCAGCCATGTGGTAATAAGTTGTGAACGATTCGTCACATTCAACTTTTTGAACACGCGACGAAGGATAGTTTCCACAGTACAAGTTTCAACAAATAAACGTTTAGCGATTTGCGCATTGGTCATGCCTTTACTGCACAACTTTACAATTTCAGTCTCATGATCCGTTAAAGCAAGGCGTCCCTTTTTTGGCTTATTTTGCAAACGTTGAAATGCTGTCATCGTGTCGTCAAAATGAAGATCGCCTATTATTTGCGGCTTGAACGCGCCTTGGATAATACTGCTAAGCATAGCGCAAATAGTTTCTGGGTGGTTTTTCCCAACAATGCCTTGCGCGCCTGCTGCCGATGCTTTTAATGCATAATCGTTGATAGGAAATGAAGTTATAGCAATTATTATTGGGAGCGAGTGTCTTCTTCGCAATTCGTATAATATTTTAATTCCCGAAACCCCAGACATATACATGTCAATTAGCAGCACGTCTGGGCATCGATTTTGACAAAACTGAATTGCTTGATCGGCACATGTTGACAACCAGCAAATATTGCAGGACGGAACAACCTGTTCAATATATGTTTTTAGGCCGTGTAGACAAAAACAATCATCATCAACAATGCCAACAGTAATATGCTTTGCTATCATATTGCTCCTTTAGAAAAGCATTATTTAAGTAATAATAATACTTGAATTTGTATGATGAATATCTTGTCTAGGAAAACCTTTACAAAGGGAATCTTATAAAGGCAGGCGCTGAGAGCTTACGGGGGTTACTCCGCAGCGAATAAGTTCGCTTAAAGCTTAGTGATTCAAAGCAATGTGGTTGAGGCTTGGCAATGGCTGAGTGAATAATGCCGTGTGCATTTGTATAGCTTTATTGCGCTTTCGCGCTAAATAGCTTGTTATATGCTTCTTTTTACCCATGTTGATGGTGTCCAATAATCTTTGGTAAGCATTGATGGGTATGTTTGTTTACGAGCTTGAATAATCCATAAGGCTATACCTGTTGAAACAAGTATTACGCCAGCTGCAATCATTATGAATAATGATGAATTTAGATTTCCCCATGCTAGTACGCTTGCATACCCTACGATAATGCCGCATTGCTCCATAATAGAAGTAAAAGTAGTAGTTGCGCCGAGAATGCGTGTTGGTATGCCGTCGAGAAGAGCTGTTTGCCCATAGACAATAGTGGCGTCAAAAATAATACCTGCAATGAAAGCAGAGCAAAGAAAAAGAGCAATCCAATTATTAAGTGCGAAAATAAGTAAAGGAATAGAGAGGAATCCAGGTAATAAAATAGAGTATAAAATCTCATAATGAAGCACAATATATTTGCATAATACTGAACCTACAATCATGCCAATGTTAAATATGCTGACTATTGTTCCCCACGTGGATGCCGAATGAAAAAGTGTGAGACAATGGTGTGCTCCCATTAGTCTGAATGCAGCAAGCCATGATCCCGATTGTAATGCGGATACTATTCCTAAGACTATTAACCATGGTGTAGATTTCATATAGTGTAGAGAGGCTGCAAAACCAGCAGTTTTATTGCTTCCTGTCTTCGTATTGTTTGCACTATTTTGTGCTTGCTGGTTTAGATTAACTAACAGTAGAGGTAGCGCCGCTAATATCATCACAATAGCAATGCTCGTAAAGAAAATGAGCGGATTGCATCTATCAACAAATATGCCAGTAATCGCTGGTGCAGCAAGCCTGCTGAGATTAATCCACATACGCATACTTGCTAAAAACTTGGTTTTTTCGCCAGTTGGTACGCTATATGCCATTAATACTTTTTGATTAGGTGAAGAAAATGCAGTAAAGAACCCGAATATTATGCCGAGTAGTGTAACCGTAATAGCAATAAGATTATGCTGTGCGACTAAAGCGAAACCGTATCCAGTACACAACAAGGCAAAGCAGAACGTTAGCGCTATAAACAATCTAGTTGGTGGATATTTATCTGCAATAATGCCGCCAAGCGGTGCTGCTATGCAGGTCATAAGTGCTACGGACACTGCGTTAAGCGCTGCGTGAGATAAGTCGACATGTATTAAAAGATATAGGCTTACGCCAAATCTACAGCTTGTTAAAAGAAAAGCATTAAGCGATAAAACGGCAATAATAAGAGTTGTGCGAATTCGTGCCGAAGCGTTCATTTCCTTCTCTTTTTTCTTTCATGTTATGAATGTCTTTCATATTCTGAATAATATATGCCTTTTGATATACACCTTTTTCTGGACTGTGAGTGAAATGAGTGTTATAGGCAGGGGTTGCGGCTACTGGCGATAGTAGGAGAGGAAGTTAGAGAGTTTGCCCATTGCATCGCGAAGCGTTTGCAAGCGCGGCAAGTAGATAACGTGTAATTATTTTAAGGGATTGACGTTTGTTTAACAATGTAGTAAATTGATTTACAAGAGTTTAGCATTGCAGTTCAAAGGAGACTGAAATGGAAAGAATACCTAAAGGTAAAAAGTTCCAATTTAAGGCATTGCTTGATGACAAACAGTGGGTATTTAAAGATAATGTCTTCGGAGTTGGAGGGGAGGAGGTAGAAACAAGCGTGCATTTT
>CAMXWX010000025.1 GCA_947252975.1 uncultured Gardnerella sp. | reverse complement strand
CCGACAGGTAGAAAAACTTCGGATACTCGCAAGAAAGTTTCTGGTGTTGCAAGGCGTGCAAGACGTTTGAATAGAACTAGACGCAAGAGATTAAGTAAATTGGATTCTTTGTTAGAATCATTAGGCTATCCAATTGTAGATAATTCTTGTTTAGAGTCTAAAGATTCATTCGAACCTTGGTATATTCGAGGTGAACTTGCTGATGCGTATATAAGTGACGATAAAAAACGAAAGATAATGTTGAGTGTAGCTATTCGTCATATTGCCAGGCATAGAGGATGGCGTAATCCGTATCAATCTGTTAGATCAATGATGCAGGCCAAAGAATACTCCAAGTTTTATGATCAGTTTATAGATACTGTAAACCGTTTAGCTCCTGGTGTTGCTAATTACGGTTGTACCATAGGGCAGATAGTTTGTGATTACATAATGTCTAAAAAAGGCATGCCTTCTCCTAGGATTCGTGTTCGTATCAAAAAAGATAATAAAATTTATAATCCAATTCTACCCGGTAAGTTTATCCAAAGTGATTGTATGCTTGAACTGCGCAAGATTTTTGAGATGCAATCCGTTGATGATACAGATGCTACAAAATTATTAAATTGTGTATTTGAGTCCAAATCTCCTAAAGGCTCTGCTACTAAATTAGTAGGCAAAGATGCTATTACTAATATTGGTCGTCGTGCGTCGAAAGCGTCTCTAGCATTTCAGCGTTATAGAATTATTTCTTCTATTTCAAATCTTCGCATTCGTGAAAATTCTATTGAGAGAAAATTAACTTGCGAAGAAAAACAGCAAGTGTATAAATTGTTGACAACAACTTTTATATCTACTACTGAAAAGGAAGCATTTATTTCTAATGAGTATAGTTGGAATGACGTTTCAGAATTGCTGCATATAAAACGTAGTGATTTGCGAGGCATTGGTAAGCAGACAGGTGATGGTGAATCTATTACTCTTCAGCCGCCTAGATTAGATAGCGAAATTGCAATCTTCTCAGAAACTGGCAATTCTTCTAGGGATAAGTTTGTTAAGGAAAAATTGAAGCCTTGGTGGAATGAGCACACAGATGATTCAGATGAGCATGAGGCTTTTATTGATTTAATCAGTAACTCGTGTGATTTTGAATCAAAAAGTGATACAGCTGCTTCTGCGTTTATAGAAGATCTAGCAGATAATGAATTTGAAATATTAGATAATATAAGTTTGCCTAGTGGACGTGCTGCTTACAGTATTGATACTTTAAATAAGTTATCTCAGCAAATGCTAAATACTGATGATGACTTGTTTGAAGCTCGTAAGCATCTTTTTAATCTCAATGATAATTGGAGGCCTTCAGCTGAACCTATTTCTTCTCCTATAGGTAATCCTTCTGTAGATCGTGTTTTAAAAATTGTAAATCGTTTCATTGTTAATGCAACAAATCGCTGGGGTTCGCCAATGCGGGTGAGTATTGAACATGTTCGTTCTGGTTTTAAATCGGCGAAAATGAGCAAAGATTACACGGATAATATTAATGGAAGAACCAAATTTAGGAACAACTTAAGAATGGAGCTTTCCAAAGAACTTGGAATTAATGCTTTAACTATTTCAGATGCAGATATTCGACGTTATGAAGCGGTGCAAAGACAAAATGGACAGTGCTTGTATTGTGGGAATCCTATAACGTTCAAAACTTGTGAAATGGATCATATAGTTCCTCGTAAGGGAGTTGGGTCTACCAATACTCGTGTGAATTTAGCTGCAGTTTGCGTACTTTGTAATCGCAATAAAAGCAATATTCCGTTCGCAATTTGGTGTAAGTCACAATATTGTGTTGAACATAATATTACCGTTAATAATGCAAATAAAAGAGTGAAGCATTTTATATTTCCTAGTAAATTGTATGGTAATAAAGCATCAAAGTTAAAATTTGAGAAATCTGTTATTGCTAGACTTTCTCAGACTGAAGAAGACGAACCATTTGATAATCGTTCAATAGAATCAGTTGCGTGGATGGCTAATGAGCTACATCATAGAATTGATTGGTATTACAATTCTGAATATTATATTGGCAATACCTATGCAACAGATGCAGTGATTTCCAATACAGATTCTAACCTTGGAACAAGTGTTGGCGTATACGCTGGTTCGATTACTGCTATGAGCCGTAAATTATCTGGAATTGATGGTAAGTTGCAGTTCTTTGATGCAAAGCATAAAACACGCTTCGATCGAAGACACCATGCTGTGGATGCGGCTGTTATTGCCATGATAACGTCCAATGTTTCACAAGCATTATATATAAAAAATAATCTTCGTGAAACACAAAGAATATTGGGGCATCCAGATTATGGTGATTTAGATTGGCGTGATTATCCATCTGAACACGATGCTATGTATTCTAGTTACGAATCGTGGCATAGAAATATGCAAAAGTTGCTTGAGTTGCTTAATGAATCTATGACAGAAAATCGTATTCCTGTGGTTCGGCAAGTTCGTATGAGATATGAAAATTCAGCTGTTCATGATGATAGTATTAACAAGTTACAGAGTTTGCATGTTTCAGACGCAATTAGTTCTGATGATATACTTCGTGCCTCTACTCCTGCACTGTATTGTGCTTTAGTTAATCAGCCTGACTATACCCTTAAAGATGGTATACCATCTTCGCAATCTAGAGTGTTACGAGTGAATAATAAAACGCTTACTGCAAATGATGAAATAACTTTCTTCAATGGTAAATCCGCTCAGATTGCAGTTAGAGGTGGATCTGCTGATATTGGTAATAGCATTCATCATGCTCGTCTTTATAGATATAGAAAATCAAAGAAAGAAATTGCCTATGGCATAATCCGTATCTTCCAAGCTGATTTAAATAAATTCCGCGATGAGGATTTATTTACTTGTGAATTGCCATATTATTCTGTATCAATGCGTTATGCAGATGGCACATTATTGAAGGCAATTCGTGATAATAAAGCTGAGTATATTGGATATTTGCTCGTTGGTGATGAACTTGTAATAGATCCTTCGTTTATAAAGAGCGATACTGTTGCTGGGAAGTTCATACAGTTTCTTAAGGAATTGGGCATTGATTCTGTTGCTTATTCGCATTGGGTTATAGATGGTATACCAGAACCAACCAAGATTAAGCTTCGACCATCCATGTTATCTAAAGAAGGATTTGATAAATTAATTACTAGCGGATATGTAAGCGATGGTAATTATTTAGAAGATGCAGCTAAAGTCTTAGGTGAAAAGGGTTGGATTGTTGCTGTTAATTCACTTGCATCATGTAAGCCTGTAACAATTCGCCGAAATGGTTTTGGTGAAATTCGTTGGAAATCGCTTTCCGGTATGCCGGTTTCTTGGAAATGGTGTAATGATTCAAAATAAATTATGGATGGTGCATCATGCAGAGTGCTTGGCGAGTTGTTGATTGTACGTCTTTAGACGGTAGTCTTACTTATGTTCGTGGAAGATTAGTGGTGAACAATCGTGTTACTGGCGAGATTGTAGAGATTCCTCTTGCTGAAACTGCGGTTTTACTAATTGGATTGCATTGTGGATGTTCACCTGGGTTATTGCATCAATGCGCTGTATATGGAACATGTGTGATGGTATGCAATTGGCAAGGAGTTCCTGTTTGTGCAATGCATTCTTGGAGTGATGTTCCTACTCGTATTGTTACTAGACAGTTGGCTCAAGCTTCGTTATCTATTCCTAGAAGAAAAGCTGCATGGGCTAATGTTGTTAGATCAAAGATTCGTGGACAGGCTGCATGTCTTGATGCGTTGAACATTGAAGGTGGCGGAATACTACGTGGCATTGCAAATGAGGTACATTCTGGCGATAGTACCAATAGAGAAGGTCAAGCTGCAAGAGAATATTGGAAACGTATATTTTCCTCTGAAGAAGATTTTCACAGAGTGCCAGGTTGTAATGTTGGACGTAATGCTGCTCTTAATTATGCTTATACGATACTGAGGGGTTTCTCTATAAAGGCTGTAATTTCTGCAGGGCTTAATCCTGTATTAGGTATGAATCATCATAATAGGTCTAACTATTTCTGTTTAGCTGACGATATTATAGAGCCATTTAGGCCTGCTGTAGATTTTGCTGTAGCTCAATTAGCTGTTGATGATACGCCAGATAGTAAGTCAGTTAAGAAGTATCTTATTGAAAGTGTGAATAAGCAATTTAACGGAGTTGGGCCAACTATACCTAGTGCTCTTAATGATATTGCACAGGCTTATGGAATGTATGTGGAAAAACAGTCAAAAGATTTCTTGGTTCCAGAATACAAGGGAGGATTATGAAAATTGATGAGGATAGTGGCGGAATGTGGTGTCTAGTAATGTTTGATTTACCTGTAGCTACAAAAATTCAAAGGAAAGCCGCTACTGATTTTAGAAATTTGTTGTTAGACATGGGATATGCAATGGTGCAGTTTTCTGTGTATGTTCGTTACACTCCAACTCAATCTGGTAATCGCTCAACCGTAAAAGCAATAAAAGAGAATTTACCACCATTTGGTCAAGTTAGAATACTGCATATTAGTGACCATCAATGGTCTTCTGCGCTGAGATATACTAATTTGCATCAGGATATTTCGTCTGAAACTCCTGAAATTGCCACACTTTTTTGAATGAAAAAATGCCTAAAAAGATTGAAATCTTGCCCCTCTTGAGCTTATAACAAGTATATCAAGAGGGGTAAGAGCTAATTCTCAACAAAACGAAAATATTACTATTCGCATGACCAAGTATATCAAGAGGGGTAAGAGCTAATTCTCAACGAATACTCGCAAAACCAATGAACAATGAGCAAGTATATCAAGAGGGGTAAGAGCTAATTCTCAACCGCGGTCTGATTGAGCGTATTTATTCCACAAGTATATCAAGAGGGGTAAGAGCTAATTCTCAACTTATTGCGCGCACTAGGTTGATGCTTGCCAAGTATATCAAGAGGGGTAAGAGCTAATTCTTAACTTAGGATACTGATCGCGATGCTGATTGTCAAGTATATCAAGAGGGGTAAGAGCTAATTCTCAACAGCAAACTATCACAGTAAAAGACATTGACAAGTATATCAAGAGGGGTAAGAGCTAATTCTCAACGAAACTCATCACGCCACTAGCTCCAGTAGCAAGTATATCAAGAGGGGTAAGAGCTAATTCTCAACACGATGAGGCTTCCCGTACCGTCACCGGCAAGTATATCAAGAGGGGTAAGAGCTAATTCTAAAAACGTACCCCCGGTGAGACTCAAACTTATTCATCTGATGAATGAACTTTACGAGGTACACCTAAATCGTCTGCTATATCGTCGTAGTCATCACCACATTCATAAGGGTCTAGCAAATTATAAGCTTCGATTAGCAACTCTTTAGGTGCGCTCTTGTGCAATCCATGCTTCTACTAAATAATAATCAATTGCAATAGACGGTTCGCCTGCTCGAATGGCACTATTGGCTGCTTCTTTAGAGAGCTTATCCATGTTAGGTTCTGCATATGGACGGAGTTTCTCAACCATGTCATAACAAATTTTCATCATGTCCATTAGCCTTTGACTACTCTAGTATTATCTATCTTATTGTATGCAGTAAGATGCATCGTCTATGTTTTCCTTCTTATATGTATGTATTTTAATTATTGATATTTAGATTATCTGATATACTTTTTATGGAATCTAGGGCTCCTCTTACCCTTAATCTCTTTCTAATAGAGTTGGTTTGGGGGAATGACTGGTCTTCTTATTTTATGTGCAATGCATAAAATGCAATGTTACAAATGTGAGGCCCTCGGCAACCAGCTTTCAAGACTGGAATATTAGTCTGAGGAGTACTTCACATTTTATCATTGTGATTGCTGCATAAAATAAGTTATTATTAAAGCCGGGCGCGAGTCCCTCGCAGCTGTCGTTTACGGCAGAGTGTTAGTCGAGGATTGGCTTGCGCTCGGTTATTTGATGTTTTATCAGAAATTTTAACTGGTTCAATTCCACAGATAAGCACGAGACTGCGAGCATATCGGCTTATATGCCAAAAAGTGCGTGAAGCTAAGCTGATGAATATTATGTGCCTATAATCCATAATCTAAACAGCATTAAAAACTCAGCTAACAAACTGAGAAAACAACGTTCATATGTTACTCGCGCAGTACGTAATCTGCGCCAATAACGCGTTTGACGATTTATTGTTAAATACTCGGCTAATATGGAAAGTAATAATATGTTCAACTGTACTATTCATTGATTATATCGATATGTTAACTTTTTAAATCTTCTAACCAAACTTAAAAAATCACTTGTTTTCTATTTACTAAAGATGATATATTGTAAATGCTAATTCTCAATAAGACTGGACTTGTTATCCAGTTTGATTGCTCAGCAGATTTGATGATTATCACTGCAGGGGAAGCTTCCAGCTTCCCCGTTTTTATTTATTAGTTTTCAAATTAGGGGTTATAGGCCAAAAAGTGGGGTAATTGGCAAAAAGTGTGTAAAGCTAAGCTGATGAGTATTCTTAAAATAGAAGTAGCCCGCTTAGCTTTTTAATAACTACTTGCAGTATTCGCCGCTCTTATGGAACTCATTTCAATCAACTCCAGTACCCTATCTTGCTGGTATTCTAAATACTTCAGATAATCCCTACTTAAGGATTGCAAAGCTACATTACACGTTCAAAATAAAGTTGATAAAAAACGTAGGCGCAATGTATTGATAAGTGAAAAAATTGATTCAGAAAAATGTTTAACGGGATATGTACCAGATAAGGTTCATAGGATGCCTCCTAATGATAATAAGAAATTTGATGAAGCAAATTCACCATCATATATTCATTTCATGTTAACTTTTTTACTTGTTGCGCTGTGTCTTTTCTTTCTATTCAATTCGTGCAATGGTTATCACGATAACGACTATTATTCTGACGCTATATCAATTAGCAATAATGTTTTATGAACCGTTTTTGTTTACATGCAATTTTTGTGCTTGTGCAGAATATAGAAATTCATTTTATTTATTAATGTTTCGTGAGTTTACAATAAAAGTACGGTAGTATATTAAAAGAAATATAAATGTAATAGCTAATTTAAATATAGTTTAATTTGTGAGGAGAAGTAGTTATCAATGGGCTTAATGATAACGAGCTGTCTTCAAATGTTTCCAAGCATTTATCCAGCAAATAATGTGGAGCAGATTCGACAGGAGTCAATGAAAATGTCTCAAGAGCGTCTGCAGCGTCAAATGCGAGCAAGGATTCTTCAATCTCTGCTTTATCAAAAGGAGCAGGAAAAAATTTTTTTTGAACAGGACTCATTCTAAGTCTAGTTAAGCAAACAGCGATGACTATAAAGGTTTGTCTAATAACTAATATTTTTTTACGTTTGTTTTATATCTGATATATTCTTTACGGAAGTTGGATCCCCGTAATCATTGACCTTCAAGGGCTGGTTTTTGGTGTGGTGCAGCTTCCTCTTTAACTTAACTGCAGCATTTCTTTCGATATTTTAACGAGACTTAGGTTTTAAACATACTTTTTGGTCTATAACCCACATTTGCACTTTACTTAGCATATTTGCGATTGACAATCCCGTATTTGTCTTATAGTCAGTTCGATTGTTATAATTGTTGCGAATTTGCAATGCAATAGTTGTATTGCTTAACAACTGAAGTAGAAGGTGAATTATGCTTTGTAATTTTTGCGGTAAAGAGAACGACGCAAATAGTCAAGTATGTGCTAATTGCGGAAATCGCTTAGGAAACCCAAATGTGCAGCAGACTGTTCAAAATACTCAGCAGCCAGCAAACGATACTTTAAATTCTGTTAAAGATGGCTTTAAGAATTTTAATGAGACAATAGATTCAGTAATTGAAGATTCAGATCCTGAGCTTTTACATAAGTACTCTTTGATTGCTTATATGGCAGCTTCTGTTGTTGCAATTATTGCTCCATTCTTGCCACTTATCACTGTAAATTGCTTTGGTCTCTCCAAGTCGTTTAATTTTGTAAACAATAATAACACTCCTGGCGATGGAATTTTCTATATAATTATTGCTATTGTTGCTTTAGTTTTTGCTTTTATGAATAAGTCAAAAATAATGATGATTGTTGGCGGTGTTGCTGCCGTATTTATGATTTTTGAGTTTTTCCATATTAATGGCAAGATATCTTCCCTCAAATCGCAGTTTGGCGGATTCTCGATGCTTGGATCTGTAAGTTATGGCATTGGTTTCTACTTATTCATTCTCTCTGCACTTGCTTTGCTTGGATCCTCTGTATTGTACTACCTGTGTGAAAGAGTGCTAAAAGCAGAGAAATAGCATTACTTTGTAACATGTTTTGTACAATGTTTATGCATGTTGACAGCTTGTGATTACATAGTCATAGACAAAGTAATTGATAATAGTGAACCCCGGCTTAGGCTGGGGTTCATTGCGTATACGGCAAAATGCGAATGATATTGAGAAACGATATCGCCCAAATATTTTAATATTTTAGGAGGCTGGAAAGTGCATAATCATAACGATGTAATTCAAACTAACGGCACTGGTTCACGCTCAAGCAGTGTGAATGCAAATGTCAACTCTTTCGATACTCATTACAATAACGCCAATGCAGCTTCCCAAGCAGCCGCAATTCACGCAAGTCATGCGCATCAGCATCGTTTGCTTCTTACGCTTTCTCTTACTGCAACTGTGTTTTTTGCTGAGGTGATTGGTTCTTTCCTAACTAATTCTTTGTCGCTTCTTATAGACGCAGGTCATATGCTTACAGACATTTCAGTTCTTGCAGCTTCAACAGTTACTGCAATTCTTATGCGTCGTCGTCCAAATAGTAAGCGTACGTGGGGCTGGGCGCGTCTTGAGGTTATTACAGCTGCTGCGGGAGCTCTTATTTTACTGCTTGTAGGAGTGTATGCTCTTGTTGAAGCTGGAATGCGTCTTTTTGGTAGTGGTCATCAAGGCATTCACGATGTAAATCAGCTCCTATTCTTTGGTATTCTTGGTTTAGCTGCGAATTTAGGTTCTCTTGTAATTCTTATGTCTCAATCGCAAGACAACATGAATATGCGTGCTGCCTTTCTTGAGGTTATGAACGATGCTCTTGGATCTGTTGCAGTTGTAGTCTCAGCTATTGTAATGATGAGCACAGGTTGGGCAGGTTTTGATGCTGTAGCTGGTGGTATTATTGCGCTTCTTATGATTCCTCGTGCGTTAAAGCTTCTTAAGAATGCTGTTAAGGTTCTTCTTGAGCAGACTCCTGAAGGTCTTGATTTAAACAAAGTTCGTGAACATCTAGAGCATGTTCCTCATGTGATTGCAGTTCACGATTTACATGCTAGTACTGTCTCTACTGGTATGCCGATTTTTATGGCACATGTCGTTGTGGATCCTAATATGACAATGTCTCAATGCTCTCATGTGCTTTCTCAGCTTCAGGACTGTTTACGCGAGCATTTTCCTGTTTCTGTGTCTCACACTACTTTTCAACTTGAGCCTAAAGGTTATACAACTTCCAGTGCTTCAGAGCATCATGAATAGAGTTTATAAGGTTTTGCTTATAAGTTTTGTTGCAATGAATGTGGCAGGTTTGCATAAATGTGTGAATGTGTATTTCCTGTGTCGTAATCGTTTTTGAAGTAAAGTTATATTTATGCCGTTAAAAGAACTAATTGATAATACTCACAGTGAGCGCGTGCGCAGACTTGTTTCTTTAGGTCGCGCAAAGTCGCATGATTTGCAGCGTTTTTTAGTTGAAGGTCCGCAAAGTGTGCGTGAAGCTATACGTTATGCCACAGATTCGTTATGTGATATTTATGTTACTAAAGATGCTTGTGAAGGTAATGAAAAGGAAAGTTCACAATTTTCTTCTTTGCGGGAAATAGTTAAAGAAGCTTTATCTCGATCTTGTTATGTTCATCCTGTTGAACCGAGTATTATGCAAAAAATTAGTGCTGATTCACAGGGAATTGTTGCGGTTGCTAATTCGAAATCTTTAGATGATATCTATTTTAGTGAGTTTAAAAATTTGCAACAATCAGCACAAGTAAAATCAAAAAACGATTTTAAGCCTCTTCGTATTGCAGCTTGCTGGCAGGTAAGAGATCCTGGCAATGCTGGTGCTATTATTCGCGTTGCAGATGTTGCTGGATGCGATGCTGTTGTTTTTGTTGATGATTGCGTAAGTCGTTGGAATTCTAAGCTTGTGCGTTCGACTGCAGGTTCACTATTTCATCTTCCTGTAGTGCAATTAAGCGTTCAAGACTGGTTCGAATGCGCTGCAAAATCAAATATTCGAATTATTGCAGCTGATATTTACGGAACTGACAAGATTAAACCTGTGCCATTTCCAAAAATTTTAGTCAATTCCGAGGTTATTAGCAGTTCTTTGGCTATTTTATTTGGCAATGAAGCTAGAGGCTTACCTAAAGAAGTATTGCAACAGGTTGACGATATTTCAATAATTCCAATATATGGAAAAGCAGAATCAATGAACCTTGCAACAAGTGCAGCAGTAATGCTTATGGGCTTGGCTATGTCGAGTCATGAGCGAAAAATATAACTTTGGGCAATATTTTGCAATATCGTATATAAACAATGAATATACGTATAACACAGATAGGAAGGGTGCTGTGACCGATAATAAGCCATTCGATATTAAAGCTGTAACTAAAGCAGTAAAAGAAGGTATTGCTAGCGTTACAGCTGCTCAAACTATGGAAGAGCTGAAGGCTGTTAAAACTAAGTATGCTGGCGCGCAGTCAGTGATGACTGTTGCAAGCAAAGCAATTGGTTCTTTGCCTGCAGATCAAAAGAAGGAAGTTGGCAAGGTGATGTCAACTTTGCGAGCTGATTTTGGTCGAGCTTTTGCAGAAGCTACAGAGCGAATTAAAGCCGTTGAAGAAGCTAACATGCTTTCTGCAGAGACTGTAGATATGACTCTTCCAATTAATCGTAAGCCTTTAGGTGCTCGTCATCCTATTGCTCGTATTATTGAAGATTTTGAAGACTTCTTTGTGTCTATGGGTTGGCAGATTTCTGCGGGTCCAGAAGTTGAAACTGAATGGTTTGATTTCGATGCATTGAACTTTGGACCGGATCATCCTGCGCGTCAAATGCAAGATACTTTCTACGTTCAAGGAAATCAAGCTAAGGATGCCGCAGGCTTTGTTGGTTCAAATATGGTTTTGCGCACGCAAACTTCCTCTGACCAAGTACGTGCGTTAATTGAGCGTGGAGTTCCTCTGTATATTGCTTCTCCTGGTAGAGTGTTCCGCACTGATGAACTGGATGCAACGCATACTCCAGTTTTTCATCAATGTGAAGCTTTGGCTGTGGATAAGCATTTAACAATGGCTGATTTAAAGGGTGTTCTCGATCGTTTGGCTGTTGCTATGTTTGGTCCAGATGCAAAGAGCCGTTTGCGACCAAGCTACTTCCCATTTACTGAGCCTAGTGCTGAGCTGGATCTTTGGTTCCCAGATAAAAAGGGCGGCCCAGGCTGGATTGAATGGGGCGGATGTGGAATGGTGAATCCTAATGTCCTTAAATCTGCTGGTTTAGATCCAGAAGTTTATACTGGTTTTGCTTTCGGAGTAGGTTTGGAGCGAACTTTGCTACTTCGACATGACATTAACGATATGCATGATTTGGTTGAAGGCGATAAGCGCTTCAGTGAACAGTTTGTGATGGGGGAGTAAAACTCATGCCAATGGTAGATATTGACTGGCTTAAAGATCATGTTGAAGTGCCAGAAGGTTTAACATACGAACAGCTTGCTAAAGATTTAGTTCGTGTTGGTTTAGAGGAAGAAGAGATTCACACTTCTCAAGTTACCGGTCCAATTGTTGTCGGTTACGTAGTTGACGCAACTCCTGAACCGCAGAAAAATGGCAAAACTATTAATTGGTGCCATGTTGATGTCGGAGATAAATACAACGATGTTGACGAAAACGGTAAAAAAGTTCCTCGTGGCATTATTTGCGGTGCTCCTAATATGGCTGCTGGTGAAAAGGTTGTTGTAACTCTTCCTGGTGCTGTTCTGCCTGGAGATTTTAAGATTGAGCCGCGCAAGACTTACGGTCATATTTCTGACGGTATGTGTGCTTCAGAGCGTGAGCTTGGTTTGGGAGATAGCCACAATGGCATTATTTTGTTGCGTGAATATGGCTTTTCTAAGGCTGAATATGATGAGTTGAAGCCTGGCGATGATGTAATGGAGTTGTTGCATCTTAATAAGCCGATTTTGGAGATTAACATAACGCCTGATCGTGGTTATGCTTTCTCTTATCGTGGTGTTGCTCGCGAATATCATCATTCAACTGGTGCTGTTTATACGGATCCTGTTTCAAAGTTGAATGAGCAGGTATCGCAAATTAATGATGAAGGTCACAAGACTTCAGATATTGACGTGAGCATTGAAGATACTAATCCAATTCATGGTGTACCTGGTTGTGATCGATATTATGCGCGTGCTGTACATGGTTTTGACTCCACTTGTGCAAGCCCACGTTGGATGCAGCGTCGTTTAACGCGTGCAGGTATGCGCAGTATCTCTCTTGCCGTTGATATCACTAATTATGTCATGCTCGATTTGGGTCAACCTCTTCATGCTTATGATTTAGACAAAATTGAAGGTCCAATTGTAGTTCGTCGTGCACATGATGGCGAACATCTTACGACTTTGGATGGCAAAGATCATGAATTGCATGTTGAGGATTTAGTTATTTGCGATTCTCCTCATGGAAACCACGGTTCACGCGTGCTTGGCTTAGCAGGTGTTATGGGAGGCATGTACGGCGAAGTTACGAGTGAAACGAAAAATATTTTGATTGAGGCAGCTCACTTTGATCCCGTTTCAATTGCTCGCACTGCTAGACGACATAAGATTCCTTCTGAGGCTTCTCGTCGTTTTGAACGTGGCGTTGATACTCAATTGCAGCCAGCAGCTGCGCAAATGGCTGCGAATCTTTTGGAACAGTTTGGTGGAGCTAAGCCATCTACATCGCCGTGTGATGTTAATAATACTCAGTCGCGAAATGTGATTGTGTTTAAAGCTAATGAAGTGCAGCGAGTTGCTGGTTTGGAAGTTGATTTGAATCGCATTAGCGATATTCTTACCGATATTGGTTGCTCTGTTGCTGGTGGTGGCAATGGATCCTTCTCCGTTCTTCCTCCAACTTGGCGTCCTGATTTGAATGAGCCTTGCGATCTAGTAGAAGAAATCGCTCGACTTATTGGATATGATGAGATTCCTGTTAAGGTTCCTGCAGTTCCTGTTACTGGTCGAACCGGTTTAACCACGCAACAGCAAACTAGGCG
>CAMXWX010000024.1 GCA_947252975.1 uncultured Gardnerella sp. | reverse complement strand
GCAGCGCACCTATTTGCTCGACACTATGAATGCTGATTACGTTCGTACTGCTCGCGCTAAGGGTTTGCCTCTAAATGTGGCTATTCGTCGTCACGCTTTGCGTACTTCTTTGATTCCTACTGCCGTAGACGTTGCCTTCTCTATTGCAGGCGTGTTTACGGGCGCTGTGATTACCGAAACCGTGTTTGCAATTAACGGTTTGGGTAGCTACTTCGTACAAACTATTTCTAATAACGACATTAATGGTTCTGTTGCTATTGCTGCGTTCGGAGCCGTGTGTACTTTGGCCGGGGCCTTGTTGGCAGATATCTTCTCCGCTTGGCTTGATCCTCGTATTCGTTTGAGCTAATTGCGCAATAGTGTAGGTGTATTGATATGAGTAAAAAAGATGTATCTTCAAAGGCTCAAGAGTCTGCTGCTGATAAGAAGGCAACTGCTAATTCTTGGGGTAATTTTAAGCGCACAGGCAAAATAACGCTTTATACGCGCCGCTTCTTTAGGCGTCCATCCGCTGTTGTTGGCTTAGTTTTACTTGTTCTCTTGATTCTTCTTGCTTTGTTTGGATCTAAGATTAGCAAGTGGGGTTACGACGAGCCTGATTTTACAGCTCTTGCAACTCCTCCTAGCGCCGAACATTGGCTTGGCACAACGCCTGGCGGATCAGACATGTATGCAATGGTTGTTCGCGGACTTGGTCGCTCGCTTTCTATTGGTATTGTAAGCTCCATTTCGATTACGATTATTGCTGCTTTGGTTGGTACTGCTATCTCTTACTTTGAAGGTTGGTTTGAGCAGGTTGGCATGTGGCTTCTAGACATGCTTTTGATTGTTCCATCCTTCTTGCTTATTGCTTTGATTGTTAGCTCTGCTACTGGCGGCAACGATTGGTTGTGGCTTGCATTTGGCATGACTTCCTTTGGCTGGATTGGTTACGCTCGTACGCTTAGAACTTTGACTTTGAGCTTGCGCGAACGCGAATATGTGCGTGCCGCTAAGTTTGAAGGCGTTTCTTCGTTCCGCATTATTGTTCGCCATCTTGTTCCAAATCTTGGTTCCGTTTTGATTATTAACACGGTTCTTGGTGTTATCGGCGCAATCAATGGCGAAACAGCATTGAGCTTCTTGGGTCTTGGTATTAAGGCTCCAGATACTTCTTTGGGTACTCTTCTTAACGTTGGTCAAAGTAGCGTTATGACATCTCCTTGGGTTCTTTTGGTTCCTTCTGCGGTTTTGGTTGTTTTGACTTTCTCCGTTCAGCTTATTGGAGATGGCTTGCGCGATGCGATTGATCCATATTCTAGGTCTGTTGGTAAGGCCGAGTAAGGCTTGTGGAGGTTTAAACATGACTGATATGGGTAATAACGCAAATAAGGAAGACTTTGCAATGGAAAATCAGAACAACGAACCACTTCTTTCTGTACGCAACTTGCAAATTAGCTTTGCTTCGGAAGCTGGTACAGTTCACGCTGTTCGCAATATGAACTTTGATTTGTATCGCGGCAAAACAATTGGTATTGTTGGCGAATCTGGATCTGGTAAGTCTGTTACTTCTTTGGCTGTTATGGGCTTGCTAGATAAGAATGCTTCTGTTAAGGGTTCTGTTGTTTATAAGGGCGAAGAGCTTTTAACAAAGTCTGATGCAGAGATGAGTAAGATTCGCGGTAAGAACATTGCAATGGTGTTCCAGGATCCTCTTTCTGCTTTAACTCCAGTGTTCTCTATTGGAGATCAGCTTAAGGAAGCTTTGGTTATTCATAATCCAAATATGACCGAAGATCAGATTCGTGATCGCTCTATTGAGCTTCTTAACTTGGTTGGTATTACTAAGCCAGCTGAGCGCTTAAAGGCGTTCCCTCATGAGTTTTCTGGTGGCATGCGTCAGCGCGTTATGATTGCAATGGCAATCGCGAATAACCCAGATATTATTATTGCTGATGAGCCTACTACCGCTTTGGATGTTACGATTCAGGCTCAGGTTTTGGATGTTTTGAAGAAGGCTCAGAAAGAAACTGGCGCCGCAATGATCTTCATTACTCACGATTTGGGCGTTATTGCTGGCGTTGCAGACGAAGTTATTGTTATGTATGCGGGTCATTTGGTTGAGCATAATAGCGTTGAGGAGATTTTTGCTCACCCAACTCAGCCATACACAATCGGCTTGCTTGGCGCTGTTCCGCGCGTTGATCAAAAGCGTACTCGCCGCTTAACTCCAATCTCTAAGCCAACAATGGATATGTTGATTGCAGAAGAAAAGAGTGGAGATACCAGCGATATGATGGGCCTTGAGGCAGAAAGCGAAACTGTTCGCGCGATGCTTCATGCAGAAACCGAAAAAACGATTAAGCCAATGTTTGAAGGCATTCCTCGCGAGGATCGCAAGGTTGTTTTGGATGTTAAGGGCTTAGTTAAAACATTCCCAATTACAGGTGGCGGTTTCTTGCGACGCAAGGTTGGCGAAGTTCGCGCTGTTGATGGCATTGACCTTGAGATTCGCGAAGGCGAAACTGTGGCTCTTGTTGGCGAATCTGGTTCTGGTAAGTCAACTACTTTGATGGAAATCATGAGCTTAAAGAAGCCAGAAGCTGGCTCTATTACCGTCTTCGGCACCGAGCTTAACGATAAGTTGACTAAAGAGCAGCGTCGCGAGCTTCGTTCTAAGATTCAATACGTGTTCCAGGATCCTATGAGCTCTCTTGATCCTCGTATGCTTGTTTACGATATTTTGGCAGAGCCTCTTCATGTTCAAAAGAAGTCGAAGGAAGAGATTCGTCAGCGTATTGCGGAGCTTATGCAGCTTGTTGAGCTGAATCCAGATCAGGTTGATCGCTTCCCAACGCAGTTCTCTGGTGGTCAGCGTCAGCGTATTGCTATTGCTCGCGCTTTGGCTGTAAACCCTAAGCTTCTTCTTCTTGATGAGCCTGTTTCGGCTTTGGATGTTTCTATTCAGGCTGGAATTATCAACTTGCTTGAAGATTTGCAAGATAAGCTGGGCGTTGCCTACTTGTTTGTGGCTCACAACATGGCGGTTGTTCGTCATATTTCTAGCCGAATTGCTGTTATGTACCACGGACGCATTGTTGAATCTGGCGAAACGGATGAGGTATTCGATAATCCTAAGCATCCGTACACTAAGGCTTTGATTAGCGCTGTGCCAATTCCAGATCCTGTTATTGAGAAGAATCGCAAGCGTATTATTCTCAACGAAGAAGATTCGTTTGATGACGTTGCAAGCGTCTGATTCTAATCTTTTGTGAATACGCCTAAACTTTTGTTTAGGGCAAGTTTGATCGCGTGTGTTATGCAAGACACACGCGATTTTTTGTTACAGGCGCATAAATTCTAAAAAAAGTAATATATTTTGTTTTTTAATCAAAATAAACTAAAAAATTTTCTGTTTTGCGGTTTTCTGTGTTTAATTTTCTTTTTTCTGGATTAAATCTTAAGTAACAAAAGTTTAAATTCAGCATTTGTTAAAAAAGTCGTAACACAAAATGTCAAAAGATTAGATATACTTTACACACATACCAGAAAGTGGACATCATTTCTGGGGAATGAGAGGAATCATGAAAAAAACTAATGCAGGTAAATTAACTGTATTCGCCGCAGCTGCACTTTCTGTTGCAATGCTGCTCGGCGCTTGTGGTGGTACAACCGCCACTACGGCAGATAAAGCTAAGGGCGGAATGACCGAAGAGCCAGCCGCAGGTGTGGATACTTCCTACACTGGCGCTCTTCCAATGCCTAAGGTTGACAAGCGTTACGACAATCCACAGCCTCGTGACAATGTTAAGGATGGCGGTACTTACACGTTCTCGCTTTCCGACATGGGTCCAAACTGGAACTACGCTTCTAACGACGGTAACACCGCTTATATGGCCACTTTGTGGGGCTTCTACCAGCCATCGCTTCCTTATTACGATACCGTTAAGGGCGAGAAGGTTAAGTACAACCCTGATTACATTACTTCTGTTAAGAAGGTTAGCGACAAGCCACTCGTAGTTCAGTACGATTTGAATCCAAAGGCTAAGTGGAACGACGGCACAGACATTGATTACACTGCTTTTAAGGCCACTTGGGAAGTTATGAATGGCAAGAACGAAGCCTACTCCGTTCCATCTCACGAGGGCTACGACTGCATTGAGTCCGTTGAGCAGGGCGCAAATCCTAAGCAAGTAATCGTTAAGTACAATAAGCCATGCGCAACTTGGGAATTGCTTTTCGCTCCATTGGTTCATCCAAAGGCAACCGATCCAGCGGTATTCAACCAGGGTTGGGTAAATAATCCTCACAACGAGTGGGGTGCAGGTCCATTCGAGATTCAGTCCGCAACCGAAGATCAGGTTGTTTTCGTGCGCAATCCAAAGTGGTGGGGCAAGAAGGCAAAGCTTGACAAGGTTGTTGTAAAGCGTATGGAAGATACCGCTGCAATGAACGCCTTCCAGAACGGCGAAATCGATTCCGTGGATTCCATCTCCACCAAGGATAAGGTTAAGGCTGCTCGTAGCGTTAAGGGCGCTCAGCTCCGTTACGGCTACAGCACCAAGATTCGTGTTATTAACTTAAACGCAAAGGCTGGCGCATTCAAAGACAAGGCCGTGCGTAAGGCCGTTGTCCAGGCATTCGACGTTGCAACCTACAACAAGATTCAGTTCCAGGGTATGAACTGGAAGAGCGAGCAGCCAGGTTCGGAGCTTCTCTCCATGTTCCAGGCTGGCTACAAGAACAACCTCCCAGCTGATGGTAAGTTCAACGTAGAAAACGCTAAGAAGACTCTTGAAGCCGCTGGTTACAAGATGGGCAAAGACGGTTACTACGCTAAGAATGGTAAGACCGTTCAGTTCACATTTACCTTCTTCGGCGATGACTCCACTCAGGCAGCTCTTGCTAACGCATTCCAGGCCATGATGAAGAAGGCTGGAATGAAGTGCAAGACTGTAAACAAGCCTGCATCTAAGTTCTCTAAGACTGTTGCTTCCTTCGACTTCCAGGTTCTTCCAATGGCTTGGGTTTCCCAATCTCCATTGAGCTTCTTGGCATCCGCTTCCCAGGTATACGATTCTAAGAGCGATTCCAACTTTACTGGCACTGGCAGCAAGAAGATTGATGCCGTTCTAGCCAAGATTGGCAAGACCTACGATTACAAGGAACAGACTGCATTGGCCAACAAGGGTGAGTCCATGGCTTTCGCCGAGTATGGTACACTCCCAGTTTCTGCTCCTCCAACCTATCAGGCATACAAGAAGGGCTTCGCTAACGGCGGTCCTGCTGGATATGCTAACGTTTTTGTTGAAAACATTGGTTGGCAGAAGTGAGTAAATTTGTAGCGATAACTCGCGCAAGTTTACTAAGCTGATTGCTTAACTTATAGCATGTGGCGTGTGGTCTTTGGGCTGCACGCCACATGCTTTTGCGCGTAGTCGCGTGCGTGTAATCCGCAGCAAATAATCGCGCAAAAATAGTCGCGCAAAAATAAACTCAGAAAAATAGTATAAACTTAATAAAACTTAATAAAAAAATAAATCGCAAAGTCAAAAATAAGGGAGAATCTAGCGCATGTATGTAAATCCAAGTAAACGCAAAGACGCGAGCAATGTGCGCTGGGTTTTACAATATTGTAAGCCAGATATGTGGAGAGTAGGCGTATCGCTAGTTCTTTTTACTATCAACGACACAATGGCAATGACAATGCCTCTGCTTTCTGGCTTTATTGTAGACAAAGTCATTATTGGAAAACAGCATGACTTGCTTCTTAACGTATGCGTGCTAATGGTTGCAATGATGATTGTTCGCGTAGGTTCAAGATATATTTACCAGCTTCAAATGGAAAGATTCGGCCAAAACGCCGTGTATCGCCTTGTAAGCGACGAATACGAGAAGCTACATTCACTTGACTTTACGTACTTTAATCACACGCGCACAGGCGACATTATGAGCCGCATGACTTCGGATACGGATGCGATTCGCCACATTTTAAGCTGGGTATCTTATATGGCGCTGGATTGCGTAGTGATGTTTGTGTTTGCGCTAATTATAATGTTTTCAATCCAATGGCAGCTAGCTCTAGCGCTTATGGCGATTACGCCATTTTTGTTCTGGCTTGCAAAGCTTATGGGCAAGAATGCTAGGCCGAAGTTCCTTGCGATTCGCGAATCGTTTGCGCGCATGAATTCAATGGTAGAAGAAAACATTGAAGGCAATCGCGTTGTAAAAGCTTTTGTTCGCGAACCTTTTGAAACAAAGAAATTCGACGATTGCAACGAAGACTACTTTAATCGCAATATTACGCTTGCAAAAAACACGCAAAAATACATGCCATGGCTGGACGGTATGGGCTTTGCGCTGGAGCTTGTAACAGTAGGATTTGGCGGATGGCTTGTGCTTAATGGAAGCATGACTTTAGGCGCGTTTGTAACGTTTAACAGTTTTCTTTGGATGCTCCACATGCCAGTAAGAATGGTTGGGTGGCTTATTAATGATTGGCAGCGATTCAACGCAGGATGCGTAAATATTCGTAAGCTTCTTACGCAAGAATCGCATATTGATTTGCCATCTACATCTGCGGAAAATCTTAAAGTTAAGGGGCGCGTAACTTTTGAACACGTTGATTTTGCATTCCCAGACGATCTTGATTCCCCAATTTTAAGCGATATTGATTTAGATGTTCCAGCAGGCACAAAGCTTGGAATCTTAGGCGAAACAGGATCTGGAAAGTCAACGCTTGTAAGTCTTATAGCGCGTTTTTATGACACTACGCGCGGTCGCGTTTTGATTGATGGAAAAGACGTGCGCGAATGGCCTCTAGAAACTGTTAGAAATCAAATTAGCATAGTCGCGCAAGAAACATTCCTGTTTTCCGATACGATTGCAGGAAATATTAGCTTTGGATTGCCTCAAAACGAGGAAAATTGCAAAGAGTTAGATAACACGATTAGGCGTATGGCAAGAATCGCAGATGCAGACGATTTTATTATGAGCATGCCAGAAGGCTACGAAACCGTTGTAGGAGAACGAGGAGTTGGCCTTTCGGGCGGTCAAAAGCAGCGCTTAAGTCTTGCTCGCGCGCTAGCTAATAATCCCGCAGTCTTAATTATGGACGATACAACTTCTGCAGTAGACATGGAAACTGAGGAGCATATTCAAAAAGAGCTAAAAAAGTTAGACGGCTTGCGAACAGTAATCACAATTGCGCACAGAATCTCATCTGTTAAAGACGCAGACATGATTGTTGTGCTAGATCACGGCAAAATCGTAGAGCGCGGAACGCATGAGCAGCTTGTTGCGTCTCATGGAAGATATTGGGAAATCTACAAAAAGCAGCTTGGTATGCAAACGGGCAAAGCTTTGGGATTTGAAGATTCACACGAGGCTAAGGGGGAGTAGAATGACGCAGCGCAACACTTATAGAGAAGACGAAGGACAAGAAGAGCACGTAAATTTGCACGAGTTGATGCGCGTTCGCAAATACATAAAGCCGTACGCATGGCAGCTAGTCAAAATAGTTTTAGTTGTTATTAGCGGAAGTTGCATTATGACAGTAACTCCAATGATTACAAAAACACTTATAGACGTAGTTTTGCCTAATAAAAACGTTTCTTATTTGTATGCGCTTATTGCATTGTTTGGCGTGCTTATTGTGCTGTATGAGCTTGGGCTAGCCTACAGAACGCTTGCAATTACGCGACTTGGTCAAATGGTAATTAAAGATATGCGACGAGATATTTTTACGCATGTGCAATCGTTATCGTTTGATTACTTCGATTCGCGCCCACACGGCAAGATTTTGATTCGCATAGTAAACTACATAAACACGCTTTCCGACACGCTTTCTTCTGGTTTAATCAACGTGTTTTCCGATGTTTTTGTGCTAATCATTACACTAATCGCAATGTTTGCTATGGATTGGCGAATGGCGTTGTGGAGTCTTGTATTATTCCCAGTTTTTATAATCTGGACTCGCACTTTGCAAATTTTGCAACGAAAAGCGTCTAAAAAACTATCAAATAAGCAAAGCAATCTTAACGCATATTTGCACGAATCAATCGCAGGCGTAAAAACAACTCAGACTTTTGCTCGCGAATCGGAGCAATACGCTACATTCCAAGATCAGCAGTCGGGAGTTAGAAAAGCGTGGATGCAAAATGTTAGAGTGCAAATGCTGCTTTGGCCTGGAGCTTCGATTATTGAAAGCGCAGCAATTTCGCTGCTCTACTATGTTGGCATAACAAACGCGAGCAGTATGAACATAAGCACGGGTACGCTTATAGCATTTGTGTGGTATTCGAGCACTTTCTGGGAGCCAGTTGTAAACATTGGTAACTTCTACACGCAACTTGTAACATGCTCAGTGTATTTGGAGCGCATTTTTGAGACTTTAAGTATTAAGCCAAATATTGTAGATAAGCCAGATGCAAAAGAATTGCCGAAAATTAAAGGCAAGGTTGACGTAAACGATGTTGTTTTTCGCTACGAAGAGGGCGGAAAGCCGATTTTGAATTTAGTTGACTTGCACGTTGAGCCTGGAACTACGGTTGCTCTTGTTGGCCCTACTGGGGCGGGCAAAACAACGCTTGTAAGTCTTCTTTCTAGATTCTACGACGTTTCCGAAGGCTCAATCACCATTGACGGATACGATGTGCGTTCAATAACGTTAGCATCTTTGCGCAAACAAATGGGCGTTATGCTTCAAGACAGCTTTATATTTAGCGGAACTGTTAAAGAAAACATTCGATACGGCAAGCTTGACGCAACGGACGAAGAGATTGAGGCTGCGGCTCGAGTTGTTCACGCTCACGAGTTTATTGAAGAATTGCCTAATGGCTACGATACTAAGATTGAAGAGCGAGGAGCTACTCTTTCTGCAGGCCAAAGGCAGCTTATATCGTTTGCGCGCGTGCTTTTAGCAGACCCGCGAATTTTGATCCTAGACGAAGCAACAAGCAATATAGATACGCGTACAGAAGAAGCTTTGCAAGCAGGATTAGCTCAATTGCTTAAAAATCGCACTTCTTTTGTGATTGCACACAGGCTTTCTACAATCGAGAATGCGGATTTGATTTGCGTGATTGACCATGGGCAAATCGTAGAGCGCGGAAGTCATGAGCAACTTATGGCGCAAAAAGGTGCGTATTACAGACTTGTGGAATCGCAGTATGCTGCGATTAGTGCTGCGATTCAATAAGCGCAAAAGTTGCGTTGTAAGTCGCGTTAAATATGCGACTACACTTGTAAATCATGAGTAAGCATCATCGCGAACATAATTGGGCGCCTTCTTTAACAGAGCAGTCTGAAATATGGCAGAATCTAATTAAAGAAGGCATAACAATCGCAGACGACCACACGCATATGCTAAGCGTAGTGGATTTTGCAAAAAATCTTAATCAAGAATTAGAGCAAAAAGGGCGAGATTTAATAGCTGAGCCTAGCGCAAACGACTTAGTAAATAGTGCAAAAGCATCAGGCGTTTCTAAAATGATTGAAGTTGGATGCGAATACCCAGATTGGCAACCAACAATAGATTTTGCGGCAGATTACGCGGATTGCGTACGCGCTGCAATAGCGATTCACCCAAACGAAGCGCCTTTACACGGCCATAGGGGAGCAGAAGGGCCAGACGGCTTGCCAGTAGTTTATAAGCCGTATCACGATATTCCATTTGACGAAGCGATGCAACACTTGCGCTCGCTAGTAATAGAGCATCCAAAAGAAGTAGTTGCGATTGGCGAGACGGGATTAGACTATTTCCGCACAGGTGAACGCGCAAGAATTTACCAACGCGACTCGTTCCGCGCGCATATAGCGCTTGCAAAAGAGCTTAATTTGCCGCTTCAAATTCACGATAGAGATGCGCATAGCGATGTTGTAGAAATTTTGCTAAAAGACGGAGCGCCGGAGCGCACAGTGTTTCACAGCTATTCTGGCGGAAAAGACTTAGCTCAAGTGCTAAAAGAAAACGGATGGTACGCAAGTTTTTCTGGAACGATTAGTTATAAGGGCAACGAGGATTTGCAAGAGTCTGCGCGAATCATTGGCAAAGACCACATAACTGTTGAAACGGATGCGCCGTACCTTACGCCGATGCCTTACCGCGGGCGGCCTAACGCGCCGTATATGGTGCCTTACACTCTTGAATCGTTAGCAACCGCGCTTGATTGTTCTTTGATGGAGGTAGCAAAGTCAACCTTAAAAACAACGCATGAAGTTTATGGTTTTTAAAATTTAGGCGTTAATCACGCTTAAATTAGCCCTTATTTTTCAAGGATTCTGCGGCAATTTTGCGCTATATATCTGTTGTTGTATACAATATTTAGGTACAAATAAATAAAACTGTAAGTGGTAAGACCGTATGCGACTTCTTATTATGGCAGATTATTGCCAAGAAGAGGTTTTACTTTTTGGAGGAAAAATCAAGCATGACTAAGTCACGCGTTTCAGCGTTATCTGGTGATAACGCTAAAGATCTTCGTAACGTGGCGAAGGAGTCTGAGAAGGCCGCTAATAAGGGCGTAACAAACCCTAAAGAGGCGATTCTAAAGGCCGCTTCTTTTACAAAAGCGCCAAAGGTTTCTCAGAAAACCACCACTCGCGAAGAGCGAGAGGCGTTGGCGTATCAGCAAGCAAAAGAGGTTAAAGAGGCCGAAAAGCTTGCGGATAGTGCTGTTAGAGGCCCGCTTGGAAGATTGTGGGCAAAGATACAAACCAGCTCCGATAAATTCACTTTGGGCATGTCAATTGTGGCATTGGGCGTTGTTTATGGAGATATTGGAACGTCTCCTTTGTACACTGCTCAAACATTCTTGGCAGGTCAAGGCGGATTGCAAAACATTAGTCGCGAAGCGGTTTATGGCATGCTTTCCCTTGTGTTTTGGTCGATTACGCTAATCACAACAGTAAAATACGTGTTTGTTGCAATGCGAACAGACAACAAGGGCGAAGGCGGAATTTTTGCACTCTACTCGCTTATTAGGCGAAAAGGCGCATGGCTTGCGATTCCAGCAATGATTGGTGGTGCGGCGTTCCTTGCGGATTCTGTTCTAACTCCAGCAGTTTCAATATCTTCTGCAGTAGAAGGCTTGCGCACAATATCTGCGTTTAGGCCTATCTTCTTAGAAAACGACAATCTTTCTTTAATGATCACGGTAATTATTATTGTGATTCTGTTTTCTGTTCAACAGCGCGGAACTGAAAGAATTGGAAAAGTTTTCGGCATAGTCGTTATGATTTGGTTCGGATTCCTAGCGCTTGTTGGAATCATGAATATTGGCGAAAATCTGGCGATTTTTGAGGCTTTGAACCCGATTTACGGCCTAAAGTTCTTGTTTAGTTCGCACAATATGCAAGGAATGGCCTTAATGGGCATTATCTTCCTTTCTACAACTGGTGCAGAAGCGCTGTATTCCGATATGGGTCACGTTGGTCGTGGAAACGTTTATGTTACGTGGCCGTTTATTAAAGTGGCGCTTATTCTAAACTACTTCGGTCAAGGCAGCTGGATGCTTCAGCATCAAAACAATAAAGCATTGTGGTCTATAGAAGGCTTAAACCCGTTCTTCCAGATGCTAAGCCCGAATTTACGTTACGTTGCCGTTGTGCTTTCTGTAACAGCTGGCATTATTGCATCCCAGGCTTTGATTACTGGTGCTTATACTATGGTTTCGGAAGCTACCAGCCTTAACTGGATGCCTCATCTTCAAGTGCGATACCCTGCGCGAACTCGAGGTCAGCTTTATATTCCTGTTGTTAATTTTGTGCTCTGTCTTGCAACTCTTACAGTTTTAGCTGTGTTTAAGGATTCTGAGCATATATCTGGAGCGTACGGTCTTGCGCTTACGCTTACCATGATTGCAACAACAATACTTCTTACGGTTCACATGTGGTATCAAAAGAAGAAGGTTGGCGCTCTGGTATTTGCCACAGTATTCCTGATTATTGAGATTTTGTTCTTTATAGCTTCTATGGCAAAGTTTATGCACGGCGGCTGGTTTACCATGCTTCTTGGTGCATCGATTTTGATTATTATGCTCACGTGGAAAGATGGCACTAAGATTGAGCGCTCGCAGCGTTTGCACATGAAGCCTAAGGACTTTTTGCCTGTTCTAGATAAGTTGCACAGTGATTTTAGAATCCCTTATTTTGCAGACAATATTGTGTATTTGACTTCCGATAAGGAGATGAAGCGCCTAGATACTGGTATTTTCTTCTCGATTTTTGCGGATCATCCTAAGCGCGCTCGTGCGTGGTGGGCTGTTTCTGTAGAAACTGATGATGCTCCGTTTACTCGCGAATATTGCGTGGAGAATTTTGGCACGGATTATTTATTCCGCGTTAAAATCAAGCTTGGATTTAAGGTTTCTCCTTCGATTCCTGCATATTTGCATCAAATTATGCACGATTTGTCGCATACGGGCGAGCTGCCACAACAGCAGTCTGTGTACCCTAAGGTAGATGCGGATCCAGATATTGGCCCAATTCGTTACGTGCTTTTGCATAAGGCTTTGATGCCTGAATCGAATATTTCTTTGCGCGGCGCATTGTCTCTAAAAATGAAGTATGCGATTCGTCATATTGCTGGAACGCCAGTTAAGTGGTTTGGTTTAGCTCCGTACAATCCGATTGTAGAAGTTCAGCCGTTGTTTGTTTCTACTCGTAGACCTCCGCGATTAAAGCGAGAAGAGGTTGCTTCATCTAGAGCTGTTCAGTCTTTGCAAGGCAATGATGTTGCAGCGCAAGCTTCGGTTGATGCTGAGCAAACTGCGATTATGAACGCTAGAGATATTGCTGCAGCGAATGTTTCTGGAGAAGTCAAGTCTGAGAAGTCTGAGAAGTCTGGAAGCAAGTCCGAAAATAAAGAGGCTAAGGATAAAGAGACTAAGGAATCTAAAATATCTAACACTGGCAAAATCGCTAGAATAGATACTGGTCAGATTAAAGCAGTTAAAAAATAACTAAAATCCATATTATTGCTTTATTGCTTTACTGCTAATCGGCCGTTTGCGTTGGCTTGCGCATGTGCTTATGTTTGCTTGTGCGCTTGCTTTCAATAACGGCCGTTTTGTGATTTATGGTTTAAGGAGCGCGATTATTATGCTTGCAGATTTGCCTGATTTTAATAGGATTGAAAAGTTGCATCGCGCTACTGCGCCAAGTGAAGCTGCGTACAATTTGATTCATTGCCATTGTGTTGTTATTGCTACGATTTCTTGGATGCTTGCTAGACACCAAAATCAGCTGTTGGCTTTTAAGCAGCTTAATTTGAATAATGATTTTGAGAATTTTGAGAATTTTGCAGATTTTGCTGATTTTGCGGATAAGTCGCAAGCAGATGTTGAGCAAATTATGCTTCGTCAAATGTCTAAAATCAATGAAGATCTAAAAAACAGGTGTGATTTAGCAAAGTTGTGTCTTAAAAAGTTGATTGACGCAAATGCGCTAGAGCTTCCTAAAGTTAGTGGCGGAATCGCGCCGAAAGATTATGTAGACGAGTATGCTGCGTTTGCTGGCGGATTGTTGCACGATATTGGAACGTATTTTGTTTTAGCTAAAGACGGTTCAAAAGCAGCGAATGGCAAGTTGGAGTTTGACGGGCCGAATTATATTTTGCACGGTTTGCGCGGCTACAACTATTTGATTGATAACGGCTTTAGCGAAGATATTGCGCAATTTGCACGTAATCATACGGGCGTTGGGCTAACTCGCGAACAAGTTGTTTCGCAGAATTTACCGCTTCCAGCTGGCGACTACATTCCGCAAACTATTGAACAAGAAATTGTGATGGTTGCAGATAAATACAACAGTAAGTCGATTCCGCCGCGATTTTTAACTGTAGATACATATAGGCGTAAGGCTGCGCGCTTTGGCGAAGAGAATGCAAAGCGATGGATGTGCTTGGTTAGTAAATACGGTAGACCGAGTGTTTGTAAGCTTGCAGATTTCTTTGGTCTTAAGGT
>CAMXWX010000023.1 GCA_947252975.1 uncultured Gardnerella sp. | reverse complement strand
AGGGTCACGTTGTTACAAACAACCACGTTATTGCTGGCATGCAACAGCTTCAAGTAACGCTTTCTAACGGTCAGATTTACAAGGCTAAGCTCGTTGGAACAGATAAAACAACTGATTTGGCTGTGCTTAAAGTAGACGGTTTGCCTAGCAGCATAAAGCCAGTTGATTTTGCGGATTCGGACGCGCTCGCAGTTGGCCAGCCAATAATGGCAATCGGAAATCCGCTTGGATACGATGATACTGCTACAACAGGCATTGTTTCTGCGCTTAATCGCCCAGTTTCTGTTATGGACGATCAAAGTCGTTCGGAAATCGTTACAAATGCTGTACAAATTGATGCAGCAATTAATCCAGGTAATTCTGGCGGCCCAACTTTCGACGCTTCTGGGAAAGTGATTGGTATTAACTCGTCTATTGCAGCAACTTCTGCAAGAGGTGGCACAGCAGGCTCTATTGGAATCGGCTTTGCTATTCCTTCTAACCTTGTTAAGCGCGTAGTAAACGAGATCATTAAGCATGGTTCTGTAAAGCACGTTGCTCTTGGAATTATGGTTAAAAGCGTAAACGTAACGCAAAATAACATTACGCGCGGAGGCGCTCAAGTGGCGTCTGTAACGCCTGGTGCTCCTGCTGCAAAGGCGGGAATGCGTGCTGGAGATACAATCGTAGCGTTTAATGGCAAGTCGGTTACAAGCAACTACTCGCTGCTTGGATTTGTGCGCGCTACCGCTTTGGGAGATAAAGCAACAATAACGGTTGTTCGTGGAAACGGAACCGTCAATTTAACTGTTAAGTTTAACCAAGAAGAAGCTGCGGTTAATGGTGCAACTCGCCAAGACCCTCGCTCGCTAAGAAAGCGCGGCAACAAGAAGCCTGATTCTTCCCAGAATAAGAGACAAAAGGGTGACGGCGGCGATTCTTCGGATGACGACGACGATCCTTTGGATCAGCTTCCTAGAGGCGGAGACGACGATTCCGACGATGGCGGCATTTTTGACCCATTCGGTTTTTGGTAAACTGATAGCATGACTTACAAAGATTTTGGCAAACTTGCATCGGAGCGGTTTTCTGCACGCGACTTTTTAAACAAGCCGATTGAGCAAAACGTTTTAGAGTCAATATTGCACACCGCTTCGCTTGCGCCAAGCTGGAGCAACACAAGGGCTTATGCGCTTGCGATTGCACAAGGCAGCAAAAAAGACAACATTGTAAAAGCTTACTTAGATAAGTGCAATGCAATGCTTAAAGCCAAAGATAAGAGTTTGAGTGAATCTGAGCGCGCTCAGTTTGCTCAAGAGTCAGCGCCTAATGGCGACGTTCCTGTTGCAAATCCGTACCCTAGCGACTTAAAGCAGCGAAGCGCTAAACTCGGTCTAGCGTTATATTCGCATTTAGGAATTGAAAGGCACGATTTTGCAGCCAGGAACGCCCATACGCGCAGGAATTTCGAGGCTTTTGGAGCGCCTGTTATTGGCTTTGTTTTAGCTAGGCGTGATTTTATGCCGTTTGCTGCAATGGACGCTGGCCTTATGTTGCAAACGCTGTTTCTTGCGGCTAAAGATTTAGGCGTTGACTCTTGCCCTCTTGGCGTTTTGGCAACTTGGCGAGATCCGTTAGATGCTGAGTTTGATGTTCCAGAAAACATGGAGCTTTTAACTGGATTTGCGCTTGGGTATGCTAGCGATTCGCATACAAACGAGTTTAGAGCCGAGCATCCAAAGATTGAGCTGCTGTAGCGATTGTTTAGCGGCTGTTTAGCGGTTATTTAGTGGTTGCTTATCGGCTGCTTAGTGATTGCTAAACAACAGCTTTTGCTTATTTTATATGCGCTTTTCGCTCGTAAATAGTGGCAGTGCTTTCCCAAACAAGAGCTTTCCAAGACGTTTTAACGTTGGAAACAGTGTGCGCGTTGTAGTGCGAAATGTTGTAGTTTAATGCCAAGAAGTAGTACCACGGCTGGCTGGATTCGCTAACAAAAAACTCTGGCTCGCCCTTTGCGGCGCATGCTGCCAACTCTTTTTCTTGCTGACTTGCAGACGAGCTTTCGTTTGTTATAAAAGTCTTGTTTTTGTATGCACAATCTATAAGATTCTTAGAAAAATAAGGGTTTGCACCTATTAAAAGCCACGAATATTGGTGAGTGTCGATTTCTTCGTGCGAAATAACGTTTCCACTTTCGTCAACTTGCTCGTAATTATGGAGCCAAGATGCTACAAAACGCTTATTTTGCAAGTGATTTCTAGATATGTATTGCGCTACGGCTTTAGAAGGCGAATAGTCAAACAGAATGTCGTTTACGCAAGCAAACGCGTTCCAAATTAGGCTTGGTGCAAGAATTATTGAAATTAGCACGTTAATTTTCAAAGCTTTGTTTTTTATAAATCTGAATTTAGTAGGGGCGATTTTAACAAAAATCGCAGGAATATCCTTGCTGCTAAGTGGCTCTTTTATGTGACTTATCCAAAGCACACTAAGCAAAAACACAAAGATTAGACCTGCGTGGTGAAGCGTAAAATAGCGAACAGCTACGATTGTAAGAACGAGATAAGGGATTACAAGAACTGCAAGAAGTTTTCTTCGCATGGTGATTTTAATTGCAAATGCCCAAATCGCAAGGCTAAACAGCGTGCATATTGCAATTGGCAAAAAGTCAAAAGGCATTCTTCGCATTGAAATATCGCCATAAAAGCTTGTAAACATGCTTTCGGAAGG
This sequence comes from uncultured Gardnerella sp., assembly GCA_947252975.1. Taxonomy (GTDB): domain Bacteria; phylum Actinomycetota; class Actinomycetes; order Actinomycetales; family Bifidobacteriaceae; genus Bifidobacterium. Next base: position 12,010 of record CAMXWX010000023.1, on the reverse strand, counting down.
CATTACGAATATAAAAGCAAAGCATTTTGCGATTGTTGAATTGCCATCAATCGTTGCGCGAGTGGCGAACGCGTTTTTTGCTGGCCATGCAAGAGCAAGGTTTGCAACGCCAAAAATGGCGATTAATCCCCAAGATATAAGTCGTGCCAAATTTGATGCGATTGACGGTATAATTGTTGCCTTAATCGCGTGAAAAATTGCATTAAAATCAAGAGTTTTATTGCGAGTTTTGCTAAGACCTTCGTTAAGGTTTTTGTTAATATTCTTGCTAAAAACTCGCCAAATCCAAGCAATCGTAAATCCTGCAGCAAACGCGATTCCATACACGCTAAGCAGGCACATAAACATAAGACTAATCGCAAGTTTGCAAGCGCTAGAAGTCTTAGAATCCGCACTATTCCAGTAATGTGCCGCTACTAGCAAGCTTAAGCAAAGCAAAGCGTACGGTCTTGAAGTAACTCCGTATTGGAAGCAAGCAAAATAAGTAAACGGAATAAGAAAAGTTACAAGGCTACTTGCGTGCTTAAAAGGCGACTTAAAAATAAGCCACGCGCCAAGTAAGCTTGCGCAAACCAGCTGAATGCCCTTAATTCCAAACTCGTATGGAACGCCATTTTTGGCTGCAATTGCAAGTAAAAGATTCCAAAAAGGAGGGTGACCTTCGTAATGCGTTCTAACGCTAAAAATGCTTGCGATTGGCGAATCGCGCGCAATCAGCCAGCTTTGAGCTTCGTCAAACCAAGGTTCGTGGAAACACATTACAATTGCAATAATCGCAATGTATAGAACAAAAGCCAATAGCTGTACCAATGTGCGCGCGTTATGTGAGCTTTGTAAATTGCGTAGCTTTAAAATCCGCATTACTGTTAACTCTTAAATCCGCAAATACTCGTAATTGCAAACAATTGCTAATTTTGACTTAAAGCGGCAAGCCTACGCGCATTAGCAACAGCATACAAGCTGATTCCAGCAGCAACGGATGCGTTAAGCGATTCAACAGCGCTAGAGATTGGGATTCCAGCAATAGCATCGCAAGCTTCGCGCGTTAGGCGACTCATGCCTTTGCCTTCGCTTCCAAGAACTACCACAAGCGGATCGGTTTCAAAGCCAGTTTCGCCAACAAGCTTGTCTCCGCCGCCGTCTAGGCCAATCGCGTACCATCCACGCTCGCGCAAACCTTGAATCGCCTTGTTTAAATTCACAACGCGAGCAACAGGCAAGTGCGCTGCGGCTCCTGCAGAAACCTTCCAAGCGGCAGCCGTAACAGATGCGCTCCTGCGCTCTGGCAAAATTACGCCATTTGCGCCAAAAGCGGCTGCGGATCGAATAACGGCACCAAGATTTTGCGGATCGGTAACGCCGTCTAGCGCTATAAACAATGGGCGTGCGTTAATGCGTGCAGATGCAGAATCCGCTGCTTCCATAGCGCGAGCCTTCTTTTCTGCGCGATCAACAAGCTCTTGCAACGAAGAGTATTGATAAGGCTGCACCTTTAAAATAATGCCCTGATGATTAGTGCTGTGAGCAATGCGATCCATCTCCAGGCGATCTGCCTCCAAAAGTCGCAAGCCTTGCATGCCAGCAAGCTTAACGATTTCGCGCGTGCGATCGTCGTGCTCAATGCGATTTGCAACATAAAGCTGCGTGCTAGGAACGCCTACGCGCAAAGCTTCAAGAGCTGCGTTTCGCCCAATAACCAACTCATCGCTATCTGTGCCCAACTTATCTACTCTGCGTCTTGCAGCCAAACGCGGATCTGCAAAAGTGCGCTTAATCGCAGCTTTTTTAGCGAAATAAGCTTTATGGTAAACGCGGTCTTCTGCCTTAGGAGTAGGCCCCTTGCCGCGCAATGCGTTACGATGTTTTCCACCCGACCCCTTGGTCGGTCCTTTTTTCATAGCCATATTCTTATTTTCACATGCCCCCGAGGCATTAGTATTTGGCGCTTTATGTGGCATAATAGAACGGTACTTAATTATTGTTATTGCAATAATCCACAACCGCGCAATAATCAAGATTTTGAGTCAACTTTGCGTAAAAATTTTGATTATTGACTACTCCGCGGCGCTCCCAAGGGGGAAAATATGGTTGATCAAAGCGATCAATCCAAAGATCCGTCATTGCAAGACGCACAAAGTGTTGCAGATGCGCTTAATGTAAACGTTCCTACTGGTCTAAGTAGCGATGAGGCTTCTAGAAGGCTCGCGCAATTTGGCCCGAACGCTCTAGCTGGTGCTCCTAAAACGCCAGCGTGGAAGAGGTTCCTCGAACAGTTTAAAGATCCGCTTGTTTACTTGCTTATAGCGGCAACTATTATTTCCGCAATCGCATGGTTTGTTGAGCGCGCACAGCATGGTGGCGAAAGTGGCGGCGAAGTTTTGCCGTTTGACTCAATAGTTATAATCGTGATTCTTATAGCAAACGCAGTTTTGGGCTATATTCAAGAGTCGCGTGCGCAAGAAGCGGTTGAGGCGCTGGCAAAAATGAGCGCTCCACAAACGTCTGTTCTTAGAGATGGGCGAGTTATGCGCATAGATACAGCGGATGTTGTGCCTGGAGATATTTTGGTTCTTGGCGAAGGCGATGCTGTTTCTGCAGATGCAAGGCTTATTGCAGCAGCTTCTTTGCGCGTTGCGGAAGCAAGCCTTACGGGAGAATCGGTTGCCGTTAGCAAGCGTCCAGAAACTCTAGCTTCGCCAAAGTCTTTGGCAGACCGCACAAACATGGTGTTTAATGGCACTGCCGTAACGCAAGGCACTGGCCGCGCAATCGTCACGTCTACGGGCATGAAAACTCAGGTTGGAAAAATCGCAGATATGCTTTCTAGCGCGCAAGAAGAAGCCACGCCTCTCGAGAAAGAGATGGTTCGCGTATCTAAGGTTCTTGGAATCGCAGTGTGTATTATTGCAGCCGTTGTGCTTGCGTCTATGTGGGCTCTTGAAGGCTTCCACACTATTGAAGACGTTATAGATTCTTTGCTTCTTTCTGTTTCTCTTGCTGTTGCTGCTGTTCCAGAAGGCTTAGCGGCTATTTTAACGGTTGTTCTTGCTTTGGGCGTTCAGCGCATGGTAAAGCATCATGCTGTTGTTAAAAAGCTTTCGTCTGTAGAAACTCTTGGCTCTGCATCTGTTATTTGCTCCGACAAAACGGGTACTTTAACTCGAAACGAGATGACTGTTGAGCGCGTTATAACGCCTAGCGGCCAAGTACAGCTTACGGGTAGCGGGTATAAGCCAGAAGGACGAATGGTTTTGCTGGGTTCTTTAGATGCGGATTTGGCGGTTCCTCCAGCTCTAGCTACAGAGGTGATTGGTGCGCTCGGATCTGGGTATTTAGCAAACGATGGCGATTTGCACTACAATGAATCGTCTGACGCATGGCAGCCAGTTGGCGACCCTACCGAGGTTTCGCTTATTGTTGCGGCTCGCAAAACCAAGGCAGACAAGCGTTACGCGCATCTTAGTCGCGTTGCGGAAGTGCCATTTACTTCTGAGCGCAAACGCATGTCTGTTGTTGTTAAAGACGATTCGGATTCTGGGAATCTTATTGTTTGCGCAAAAGGCGCTCCAGATGTTTTGCTTTCTTATTGCACGCGAATCGCAGTAGTTGGCGCTGTTCGTCCGCTTACAGAAGGAGACCGCGAAGAAATTCTTGCAAATGTGGAAAAGCTCTCTGGCGAAGCTTATCGCACGCTTGCAATGGCGTATAGGCCGCTTGGCGTAGATAGTTTAGCTAAAGTTAGCGGCATGGTTTCTAATGCTGCTGGCCAAATCGCAGATGTTGCTGAGCAAAGCGACGTTTTGGAATCTGATTTGATTTGGAACGGCATGGTTGCGATTATTGATCCTCCTAGAATCGAAGTTCGAGATAGCGTTGCTCAAGCGCATCGTGCTGGAATCCGAACTGTTATGATTACTGGCGACCATCCGCTTACGGCTGCTCGAATCGCTAGCGACCTTGGCATTATTGGAAAAGATGAGCATGCTCTTACTGGCGATGAGCTTGACGAGTTGCTTTCTAGAGATGACGACAATATTGCTTTCGACGATGCTATTAGCAAAGTGAGCGTGTATGCGCGAGTTGCTCCAGAACACAAGCTTGCGATTGTTTCCTCGCTACAAAGGCAAGGCAATATTGTTGCTATGACTGGTGATGGCGTAAACGATGCTCCTGCTGTAAAGTCGGCAGATATTGGCGTTGCAATGGGCATTACGGGTACGGAAGTCACTAAAGAATCCGCCAAGATGATTTTGGCAGATGACAACTTCTCTACAATCGTCGCAGCTGTGCGCGAAGGTCGCGGAATTTTCGACAATATTCGTAAATTCTTGAGATATTTGCTTAGCTCCAACGTTGGCGAAGTGTTCACCGTGTTTGGTGGTGTAGTGTTTGCTGGCGCTTTGGGAATTACGCAGCCAAACTCTGTAGGCGTGACTTTGCCTTTGCTCGCAACGCAGCTTTTGTGGATTAATTTGCTTACGGACGCGGCTCCTGCGCTCGCAATGGGTGTTGATCCGCAAACGGATGACGTTATGAATAGGCGTCCGCGAAGACTTACGGATAGCGTTATTGATAAGCCAATGTGGGGAGACATTGTGTTTATTGGCGTGATTATGGCAGCTATAACGCTGATTGGCATGGATATGCATTTGGCTGGCGGATTGTTTACAGACCGCTCCACAACTGTTTTAACTCATGCCGCTCAAATGACTCACGCGCGCACAATGGGCTTTACTATTCTTGTGTTTGCGCAAATGCTTAATGCTCTTGCGTCTCGCTCGCATTTGCAAAGCGTGTTTGTTGGCTTGTTTGCAAATCGTTGGCTTTGGGGCGCAATCGCAGTTTCCGTAGTGTTGCAGCTTGCTGTAATTTATATACCATTCCTTAATGGTCCGTTTGGCACAGTTCCGCTCGACTTTATGGAGTGGGTGGAGTGCCTTGGGCTTTCAATGGTTGTGCTTATTGCTTCGGAGTTAAGAAAGTGCGTTTTGCGATTTATTGCTAAACGCAAAGCTGCTTCTTCTGTTGCAATATCTGCCTAATATTTTCGACCGCGGCACGCGCTACACTTGGCATATAAGTGTGTTTAAGTGTTTGTTTTACGAAGTTTTATCGCAAGGAGATTTGACGTTATGCTGTTGTCTGATCGCGACATTCTCAAAGCTCATGACGAGGGTCATATTGATTTGACTCCATGGACCCCACAAATGGTGCAGCCTGCGTCGATTGATGTGCGGCTTGACCGATTCTTCCGATTGTTCAATAATCACGCTTACACATACGTGGATCCTGCAGAAAATCAAGGCGAGCTTACTGAGCAATTTTCGGTTGCGCCTGATGAGCCTTGGATTTTGCATCCTGGCGAGTTTGCGCTTGGCTCCACTTGGGAGTATGTGAAGTTGGATTCTACGATTGCTGCGCGCTTAGAAGGCAAGAGCTCGCTTGGCCGTCTTGGAATTTTAACTCATTCCACGGCTGGCTTTATTGACCCAGGTTTTGAAGGCCACATTACTTTGGAGCTTTCAAACGTTAGCACTCTGCCAGTTAAATTGTGGCCAGGCATGAAGATTGGCCAAATGTGCTTCTTCCAGCTAAGCTCTCCATGCGAAAATCCTTACGGTTCTTCTGTTAACGGATCTCACTATCAAGGTCAGCGCGGCCCAACGCCGTCTAGGTCTTACGAGAACTTCTATCGCGCAAATTTGGAAGATTAGTATTAATTAAGATTTGATTAGTCTTGATTAGTCTCGATTTTTAAGAAAAATCAGGGGAAAAGTAGAAAACTTTCAGCAAGTTATCAGCTAGTTCACTAGCAGCGCTAAGGATTATGTGTTTTCATAATATTAGTGAAAAACTTAAAAGGTAATTCACGAAAGCTTATTCATATTTTTCCTTAAATTTAAACCCCAGTCCAATCGGCTGGGGTTAAATTTTTATGCAGTGTTCGCTGTGTAAATGCCAAAGCTGTGCCGTATGCTGTAATTATGACTAATCATAACGGTGTGATCTCTAGTGAGTTCGACAACGGCGAATTTAACAATAATGATTTTGGCGGCGGCAATAACGGCAACAGCAACGCCAATAATGGCGATTTTGGCAGCGAAGATAGCGCTGATGGCGCATCGAATGGCCTTCATGCTGGCCGTGAATCAAGCGTTGTTCCAGGCAGATTTGGCGAAGATTTGCATGTAAGCGTTGCTAAGTATTCTCGAGGCGAAGCAGCTGCATATGCCACAAGGCCTCTTCTTTTGCTGTTGCACGGATGGGGTTCAAACGAGGACGATTTGCTTGATTTAATGCGCGTTGTGGCACCTTATAACGATGCGATTTCTTTACGTGCTCCACTTCGCTTGGCTCAAGGCGCTTACAGCTGGTTCCATGATGCTGTGCCTAACGGAGATGACTTAGACAGAGATATGTATGCTGCGGCTGCTGCGATTGATGAGTGGGTTGCGGCGAACGTTCCCGAAGACCGCGCTGTTGTGCCATTCGGTTTTTCGCAAGGTGCGGCTCTTGCGATTCATGTTCTTAGGCTTAATCCAGATCGCTATCGCGCATCCGTTGCGCTTTCTGGCTTCGTAGCTCCTAATATTGCTAAAGATATTTCTCTTAACGACGACGTTCTTGCGGATCTTAATACGCCTGTTTTCTTTGGCTACGGCTTGGATGATGCTGTTATTGCTCCTTACGAGTTTTCGGCAGCTGCAGCCTGGCTTGAGGAGCATACCTGGCTGGAAGAGAAGCGTTACCGCGGGCTTGACCACGCAGTTCACATGGAAGAACTTGGCGATATTCGCTCTTGGCTTGCTTTGCACAATATTTCTTCGGGGTTAATGTGACTTTGCGCGCGCGCGAATATGTTCCACTCATGCAAGAGGCATTGCGACTTGCTAAGCGCGCTTACGATTGCGGAGAAGTTCCAGTTGGCGCTGTTGTTGTAGATGGTTCTGGTGCGATTATTGGCCGCGGCTCTAATCTTCGTGAGCAAGACGCGGATCCTCTTTCTCACGCAGAAATTCTTGCGATTAGGCAGGCAGCAGAGGTGCGCAAGTCTTGGAATCTTAGCGATTGCACGCTTGTTGTTACGTTGGAGCCTTGCCCAATGTGCGCTGGCGCGATTTTACAAACGCACATTAGTAGCGTTGTTTTTGGTGCATGGGATTCAAAACTTGGCGCATGTGGATCCGTTTGGGATATTTTGCGAGATCCTCATATTGGCTCGCATCCGCAAGTTTTTGGCTCCGTTTGTGAATCGCAGTGTGTGCAGTTATTGCGTAATTTTTTCGAAAATCATAGATAAAACTGAATAATTTTTTAATTAGAAACGCTGTAAAGATGTAATTAGAAAAATTTTGACATTCTCAAAAAACTGTGTAATATGCTATAAAAACCAAAGAGCAGTTGACTGATTGTTTTCACTCATTCAGTCTTCTGCTTTTTGTTATATTCGTGGTTGCTTCCGCGTAATCCATGTAAATGAAAATTTATGGATTTATGCCTGGTGCCACTTTACTTACAAGCCTACATGGAGGTGTCATATGAGTGACATGAAATATGCAATGATCGGTTCTGGAGCTATGGGTTATCGCTATGGTGTTTTATTGCAGGAGACGGCTGGCATTCATGTTGATTTCATTGATGCCTGGGATGAAAATGTGAATAAGGTTCGCGAGCAGGGCGGTGTAATGGTTAGCCGTGACCACGAGAATCGCCATCTTGTGCCAATCAATATGTATACTCCAGAAGATTATGACGGAGATCCAGACGTGTGGATTGTGTTTATGAAGCAGATGCAGCTTGCGGAGATGTTGGAGCGATGCAAGCATTTGTTTAAGGATCGTCAGGTTGTGTTCGCTGCAATGAACGGTTGGGGACATTTTGAAAAGCTTCAGCAATATTTCTCAGACGATCGAATTTACGGCGGTACCGCAATGATTGCAACTGTGCTGAATGGCCCTGGAGACGTTGATTTTATTGGTAAAGTTGGCGTTGGTACAATGAATATGTGTGCGTTGAACGAGCAAGTGAGCAATGTTGAGCTTGCTATGCGTGATGATTTTCAAGCTGCTGGCTTGAATCCTACTATTACGGAAGATTTTAAGGGCACATGCATGGCGAAGGTAGTTTTTAATTCCGTGGTTAACACTTTGTGCACAATGTATCAGATTCAGATGGGTCAGTTTATTTCGTATCCAGGAGCTATGGATATGGCTCGTCAACTTATCAACGAAGCGTACGATGTGTGCGATCGTGCAGGAATTCGTATGGTTAATACGCGTCAGCAGGAGCTGGAGGCTATTGACTACGTAAGTCGCGTGGCAAATCCTTTGCACTATCCTTCTATGTATCAAGATATGAGTCGTGGTAGAAAGACAGAAGTTGATTATATAAACGGATATATTGCAAAGCTTGGTCGCGAAAATGACTACGTTTGCCGCACTCACGAGTTCTTGACTCACGGAGTTCATTTGGCGGAGCTTGCATTTAAATTACATAATCAGCAATAATTTAGATAGTATCTCTATAGCTCTTACAATGAATGAGAAGGAGGCACGGCTCGTAGTTTTTACTGCGGGCCGCTTTTTATATCCTTTTAACTATAATATTTACAAGTACAATGACTTTCATATATACTTGTAAAACGCATAGTAAATATACATGTATTGAATATTAATATAGATTATAAGGTAATTCTCATGGTTACAGTCGCTCCTATAAGCACTATGGTTCCGATTAGCGCTTTTAGTAATGGTAAATCTGCACAGGCTTTTGCCAAGGTAAGTTCTGGTATGCCAGTTACAGTGTTAAAAAATAATCAACCAATGTACTTCATTATTAATCGTGAAGATTTTGAGCATTACCAATCGCTCGAGGAACAACTTCAAAAGTATGTTGAAGAAGCTATCGAAAATAAAAACGAGGAAGCTCGTAGGCAAGTTCAAAATCGCGAATTTACTCATGAATCACATACTGCTTCCAACATGATGGATTATCTAAATGGACTGTGAAAAGCGACGCCTAAAATCCAAAGATAGCTAAAATATAGAATAGTAAATATAGGTAATAAAAATAATTAATGGGGAATGTATGACTACTTTTAATAGAGCAAACTTGCCGCAATCCGTGCGCACAAACGGCGCTACGCCAAACCCTTGGTGGGCAAATGCAGTTGTGTATCAGATTTATCCGCGAAGCTTTCAAGATACCAACGGCGACGGCATTGGCGATTTGAAGGGAATCACTTCTCGTCTTGACTATTTGGCAGATTTAGGCGTTGACGTACTTTGGCTTAGCCCTGTTTACAAGTCTCCGCAAGACGATAACGGCTACGATATTTCCGATTATCAAGATATTGATCCGCTTTTTGGAACTTTGGAAGATATGGACGAGCTTTTGGCAGAAGCGCACAAGCGCGGCCTTAAAGTTGTTATGGATTTAGTAGTAAATCACACTTCCGACGAGCATGCTTGGTTCCAGGCTTCAAGAGATGCTTCTAGCGACTACGCGGATTGGTATTGGTGGAGGCCAGCACGCAAAGGGCATGTGCCTGGAGAGCCAGGTGCGGAGCCAAATAAGTGGGGTTCGTATTTTGGCGGCTCGGCGTGGACGTATGATCCAAAGCGTGGCGAATATTACTTCCACCAGTATTCGCCAAAGCAGCCAGATTTGAATTGGGAAAATCCTGCCGTTCGCGCTGCCGTGTACAAGATGATGAATTGGTGGATGGATCGCGGAATTAACGGCTTCCGCATGGATGTAATTACGCAAATTTCTAAGCGCATAGATAGCGAAGGGCGTTTGCCAGGGGAATACGGTTCGCAGATTGAAGATGCGCCAGCAGGTGACGACGGCTACTCTTCGCCGTATTTCTTCTGCTCCGATGGCCCTCGCTTAGACGAGTTTTTGCGCGAGATGCGCGAAGCGGTTTTCAAGGGTCGCGAAGGTTTCTTAACTGTTGGCGAGGCTCCTGGAATTTCCGCGCATCGAAACACTTATATTACAAATCCTGCTAATGGCGAGCTAGACATGCTCTTCTTGTTCGATCAAGTTAATGTTGATTGCGCAAATGGAACTAAGTGGAATCCTATTCCTCTTAAGTTGACGACATTAAAGCGTGCAATGGCAGATCAGCAGCAAGCAGTTAGCGAGGCTGGTTGGGCGAGCCTGTTCTTTAATAATCACGATCAGCCGCGTGCGCTTTCTCGCTGGGGTAGCGAGGCTAGCGATGAGATGCGTGTGCTTTCCGCTAAGGCGATTGCAATGCTTCTTCACATGCATCGCGGCACTCCGTATGTGTATCAGGGTGAAGAAATTGGCATGACAAACGCGCACTTTACGCGCCTCGAGCAGTATCGCGATTTGGAAGCGTTGAATATGTTTAAGCAGCGCGTAGAAGAAGCGCATATTCAGTCTGCGGAGTCTATGATGGATGCGCTCGCAAAGCGCGGTCGCGATAATTCTCGAACTCCAATGCAGTGGAATGCGTCTAAATATGCAGGATTTATGCCTTTTAATGTTCCGTCGCAAAATAATGCGCAGCCTTGGATTAGCGTGAATCCTAATTATGTAGATATTAATGCTGCCGAGCAGATGGAAGATTCGGATTCTGTTTATTCGTTCTACAAGCGTTTGATTGAGTTGCGCCATTTGCAGCCTGTTGTTTCGGCTGGTTCTTGGAATTTGATTGATGCGGATGACGAGTGCGTTTACGCGTTTGTTAGGCAGGTTGAGCAGGTTGAGCAGACTTGTGAGAATGCTAAGGCAGATGAGGCATGTGAGGCAGATGTGGCAAATGTGGCAGGTCTTGAGAATGATGTGAATTCTTCAAGCGCGGTTGCTGGCGATTTGCCTTGTGCTTCTGTAAAGAAGTTGCTCGTAATGATAAATATGACGGATTCTTCTGTAGCAATACCTGCTCAAAGTGCCGAATTGTTGCGTAATATCGCCTCTAACGGCGCATCGTATGACGATGTGATGATTTCTACGTACAGCGCAGATCATGCTCTTAAATCGCTTAAAAATGGCACGCTTGCGCCTTGGGAGGGAATCGCTGTTAGCTTGCAATAGTTTCGTCTACTAACTTTGGCAGAGCCTTTGCAATATCTTCGCGTATTATGCGCTCTGCCAAATGATCGTATTGCGTAGCGCCCAGGTTCATTATTGTAATCGGCACTCCTGCGCGAGCAGCTAGTGGCACAAGGCTTGCGGCTGGAAATACTTCTAGAGTGGAGCCAATAACCCACAGCTCGCTTGCGTGCATAATCGCCTGCGCGCTGCGTTCCATTGCGCCTTCGGGCAGAGCTTCCCCAAAATATACAACGTCCGTTTTTATAAGACCGTTGCAAGGCATGTTTCCGCGGTACGGCAGCGCGCGCCTGCAATGTGGGTCTGGGTGCGCGTCTAAGTCGCGCATAATATCCGCAGTTTTATAGCTCGCGTGGCAGCTCATGCAGTGTGATGTTCCAATGCTTCCGTGCAAGTTCACTACAATACCTGGGCTGTTTCCAGCTTTTTCGTGAAGCGCATCAAAGTTTTGAGTGGCGATTAAGTCCAGCATTCCAGCTTTCTCAAGTTTTACTAGCGACTTATGCGCTGTTCCAGGCTGAGCGTTCCAAACTGGCGACTCTTTTTGCCATCGCCAAGAGTAAATGCGTTCTTCTTCGCTGCTTAAAAACGCGTCAATGTCGTAAACGCTCATTTGTTCTGGGTGTTTAGTCCAAACTCCATCTGGGCCTCGAAAGTCTGGAATGCCCGCGCTTGTAGATATTCCTGCGCCTGTTAGTGCAACAATGTGATGGTGTACGCTGTTGTGTGCGCTGCTCTTGCTGTTTTTCTCGCTATTTCTCATATACCTATATATAGCACGCCTAGGTATAGCACGTACACATGTTGTGTGCATATATATTGTTTGTTTTGCTTGCGTTGTGTATTTTGTATTTTGCTTATGTTGATTGCGCGACACTCCCGTGTTTTGGTTTTTGGGGGTGTTTTTCTTGTTTTTTTGGATTAT
>CAMXWX010000022.1 GCA_947252975.1 uncultured Gardnerella sp. | reverse complement strand
CGCCAGCAGCCGAACGTTTTATAACCGCATCTTCAAATCTTCCCAAAATATCTGCGATTGGCTCGTCCATTGTTGTTATTCCAGCAACAGAAATCGGCCCTGGAATTACGCGCACAGCATCCGCGCAGTAGCGCGAATCTTCCGACTGCCAAAGCTGATCCTGACCCCACCAGCGAAGCAAATCGTTGTCGATTACTGGCACAAACGGCATTGGCTTAGGGTATTCGCGCACCAAAGTTGGGAACCATGCGGCATCCATTGGAATAACGTTTGTTTGCGCTGCATCTGAGAACTTTTCAATAAGATTATTCAAAGCTTCTTGAGGATTTTCAAAAATGCTTTTAGCAGAAGGCAAGCTTGACTCAAATTCGCCAGAATCTTGCAACGTAAAACGCGCTTCGATTCGCTTAAGCAAATGAGCATAGCGATCCGCGTATGTGGAATCCGCCCACGGGTAGCATAAGTCTAGGAATCGTTGTGCAAATTGCTTGTATGTCATGCTTTCAACATTGCCAAAATATGGCTTTGCTGTTGTGTTAAGAGCAGCAATAACCTCGTCTTTGCGTAATTCAAGCTCTTCTGGATGCTTCATCATGTGAACAAGAAGCCTTCCACAACGCGCAGACGCATTTTCAATCTCGTAAATATCTGCGTGCAAATGGCTTAATCCGCTTGTTACTCCGCCAACAACCTTTCCAGACGGCACCCAGCGCTCGCCAATCGGAGCAAACGGATCTTCACTTGCGCCAAGACCTTCCACGCATGCATCATTTGCTTCTGTGATTCCAGGCGTCTCCACCAACATGCGCTTAACTTGCGGACTTGTGTGCGCTTCCTTTGCCGTCATTGCTGCTGTGCCAATCATTACGGCATCCACAGGCATATTTGGCAAATCGTACTTATTGGACCATTCGCCACTAATGTAGTCGGCAGCGCGCGAAGGAGTGCCAATTCCGCCACCTGCTACAAGCACCAAATTATTGCATTCGCGCACTTGAGCATAAGTGCTAATAAGCAAATCATCTAGCGACTCCCAAGAGTGGTGGCCGCCTGCAGATCCGCCTTCTACTTGCGCAATAATCGTTGCTGGCTTAACAGCTTTTGCAATGCGAATAACTTGACGAATCTGCTCTACTGTTCCTGGCTTAAAAGCAACATATGGGAATCCGTCTTCTTGAAGAGTTTTAACAAGTTCCTTCGCTTCGTCTAACTCTGGGATTCCTGCAGATATTACAACACCGTCGATTGGCGCTCCCGAAGCGCGCTTTTTTGGCACAATGCGCTTGGCTCCAAATTGCAAATTCCACAAATAGCGGTCCATAAACATGGCGTTGAATTCTACAGTTGCTCCCTCTTTTAGCTGATTTTGGAGCATTTCCACGTGCTTGTTAAACACTTCTTCTGTTACTTGGCCACCGCCTGCAAGCTCTGCCCAGTACCCCGCGTTTGCAGCAGCTGCAACGATTTGCGGGTCTACGGTTGTTGGAGTCATGCCTGCAAGAAGAACAGGAGCTTTGCCTGTTAGCTGGCTAAACTTTGTAACTACTTTGCGCCCCAATGGCGTTTCTACTACGCGTGGTGCAAAATCCGCCCAGCATCCCGTGCGCAAAGAATTTGCGGAAGAAGCGTCCAGTGTAGACGCATTAGCGCGAGACACCATTGTTCCAGCTTCTACGATTCCAGCGCCACTTCCCTGAACCAGCACACTTGTAAGCTTTCCAAGCACTTCTCCAGGACCCATGTCGATTACCCACAAATCTTTAGCAGATTCGCCCAGATTTGCCAAAGTTTTTTTGATTTGACTTGCCCAATCCACTTGCTCTACTAAAACTTGATTTGCAAGACTTCTAGTAAGATCGGCATTTAACCCAGCTTCTTTTGCCCATTTTTCAGCGTTATCTACAGCTTTGCTCATCATTGGCGAATGGAATGGCACTGTAACATCTAAATACTCTGCGATTGGCGCAAAAACCGATCCGCCGCGCTGCTTCATATCTCGTAATTTTTTAGAATGGGTCGCTTCTTTTTGCGCTTCGCTTAAAACGGCCTCCATGTCTTGCGGATAGCCAGATAACACCATGTGATTTCGCGAATTTTTAACTGCTATCGAAACTTCGGCACGCTTACGATCCACGCGCGAAATCAAAACTTCTGCCTGTTTTTGAGTTACGCCTTTTAACGAAAGCATTGGAGTTGCAGAGCCGTTTCCGCTTATTTCCAAAAGCCGCGCTTCGCGATCTGCAGCCGCTCCGATTATGTATGCAATCGCCAAAAGTTCCGCGATTTTGCCTTGCGCTGCCTGCCAAGAGCCAGCCTCTAATCGCGCTTCTACCATTTTTGCAGCAATCACGCCTTGAGAATGACCAAGACTTGCGATTGGCTTGCAAACTTCAAAATTGTACCCAAGATTTGTAAAATCACTAACAGCTGCAAGCTGCGCCAATGCGATTCCTGGAACGCTTATTTGCGCGTCTTGCGTGCGATCATTTGTGGATTCTAAAGCGTCGAATACGTTTATGTCTTTTCCTGCGTTTGCTAAAAGTTGCGCATATATATTGTTCAAAAGATTTTTTGCGCTGTTATTGTAATCGCGTAGTTGCGCGCTTAAATCTTCGTCTTTTTGCGCTTCTTTTAACGCTTGAACCCACGGCGTGGATTGCCCTGCAAAAGATAAAATATGTGGATTTTGTGCAAGCTCATCAAATAAGTATTTTGTCATTTTATTTTCCTTTGTTTGTGGGTTTACGTTTTATTTTTAAGATTTGTGTTTTGGATTATTTGTGACTTTCGGATTATTTGTGACTTGTTGCTAGTCGCGCGTGGCGGCTGCTTGCGATTAATCCGCGCGGCTCAAATCATCTAAAATCATCCGCAAATCGTCTCAAATCATTCTTAAATCACATTGGCTGGTTTCCATGATGCTTCCCCGTTCTCGAAACACGTTTTTTACTTCTTAAAATCTTCAAAGAATTAGCAATAACATCTCTTGTTTGCTCCGGATCTATCATTGCGTCAATCTGGCCAGTTTCCAGCGAAAGATTTGCGTTTACAGTGGTATTTTCGTAATCTTCAACAAGCTTTTTTCTTAAAGCATCAACATCTTGACCGCGCTCTTTTGCTTTTTGCAAATCCTTGCGATGAATAATGTTCACAGCTCCTTGAGCACCCAAAACCGCTATTTGACTTGTAGGCCAAGCGTAGTTAAAGTCTGCTCCCATAGACTTTGAGCCCATTACAATGTATGCTCCACCAAAAGCCTTGCGCAAAATCACAGTAACAAGCGGAACTTGCGCGTTTGCATACGCGTAAATCACCTTTGCGCCTCTGCGAATGATTCCAGCGTGCTCCTGGTCCGACCCTGGCTTGTATCCAGGAGTGTCTACAAGAGTTACAACAGGAAGATTAAACGCGTCGCACAATCGCACAAATCGCGCTACTTTTTCGGAAGAATTAACGTCTAAAATTCCAGCATTTACTTTAGGCTGATTTGCCACTATTCCAACAGGATGCCCGTCTATGCAAGCAAAACCAACCACTGCGGACGCCGCGTAAAGCTCTTGAACTTGCACAAATTCGCCATAATCTACGATTGCGCGAATAACGTCTAAAACGTCGTACGGCTGGCGATCGTTGCTCGGAACAATAGTCGCAAGCTGCTTAGCGGTTTCTCTATCTGCGCGAGTGGCAGCGTATGCGAATGTTGGCGGATTTTGATTGCAATTTTGCGGCAAATAAGCGAGGACTGTGCGCGCGTAGTCAATGGCGTCTGCCTCGTCTTCGCCCAAATAGTGAGCAACGCCCGAAGTGGAGTTATGCACATATCCACCACCTAAATCGTCCATGCTAATCGACTCGCCTGTGGCAGCCTTAACAACATCTGGACCAGTTACAAACATGTTGGAGTGCTCGCGAGTCATGATTATAAAATCCGTAAGAGCAGGGCAATAAACTGCACCACCAGCGCAAGGGCCTAAAATCAAGGAAATTTGCGGAATCAAACCGCTTGCTTCACAAGTTTTTTTGAAGATTCTGCCATATTGCGTAAGCGCGTTAACGCCTTCTTGAATGCGAGCGCCGCCCGAGTCGATTAGCGCAACAACAGGAACCGCAAGTTGCAACGCCATGTCTAAAAGATGGCAAATTTTCTGGCCTTCAGCGCGTCCAAGCGTGCCGCCGCGAACGGAAAAATCTTGAGCATAAACTGCCACTTTTTTGCCGTACACTTCGCCAAAGCCAGTGATTACAGCACATCCTGCAACATCGTTATTTATGTCTCCGCCGTTAAAGCGGCCGATTTCTTCAAACGTGCCCGTGTCAAAAAGCAAATCTAAGCGCTCTCTTGCAGTGGATTTTCCCTTTGCATGCTGGCGTTCTAAAGCCTTTTGCTCGGCGTCTCTTGCAAGGCGAGCCGCGTGTTCTACGGCTGCTTTTCCGCGCTGAGGCTGCGTAGGCTGCGTAGGCTGAGCGGCTTGAGCGTCTTGCGCATTTTGCGTGTCTTTATTAACTTGTGCAGCGCTTTTATTAACATCTTTTGCAACTTGCGTATCATCTTTAGTAAGCGCACTCATTTTGCACTACCGCCTTTAGTTACGTCAATTGTTACAAGCTTTTCGCCTGCTTCTACACCATCTCCAGGCCCAACAAAAATGCCAGTAACTACGCCAGCTGCAGGTGCGTAAACGTAGTTTTCCATTTTCATGGATTCAAGAACAGCAAGTAAATCGCCTTTGGCTACGCTCTGACCTTCCGCAACGTTTACACGCGTAATCACAGCTTGCATTGGAGCAGAAATCACGCCAGGAGCGTCCTTAGGCGTTTCCGACTTATGAGTATCTCCCCTTAATCCTCGCCCTCTAAGCGGCTGCGATGCGCGAACCGTGCTTCTAACTCGTGCAGAACCAGTAAGATTGTCTACAATGTCTTGCGGAATCGTAAGTTTTACGCGCTTATTGTCTACTTCTATTACAAAAGACTCCATTTTGGTCGGCTTATTTTGAGCGTCTTCACTAGCCTTATTGGAATCCAAAGAAGCAGGCTGTCCGCCATTTGCCGCTGCAGCAGTACGGTTCAAATACTTGCGCTCAAGCCATTTTGTAGAAATATCAAAATCGTGATCTTGCGCTGTAAAATCAGGGTCGTTAAAAATTTGCTCAAAAAGCTTAGCAGGAGTAGGCACTCCCTCGATGCAAAGCTCCTTAAGCGCGCGCCTTACGCGAGCAATTGCCGCATCGCGATTTTGCGCCGTAACAATAAGCTTGCCCATCATGGAGTCGAATTTTGGAGACACGCTATCTCCAACTTCTACGCCAGAATCCACGCGGATTCCAGGACCAGATGGCCACTCTATTTTTGTTAGCGTGCCTGCGCTAGGCGTAAGATTCGTTGCTGGGTCTTCCGAAGTGATTCTAAGCTCAAAACTGTGCCCGCGCGAAGGGTGATTTTGCGTAAGCTCGCCGCCGTCAGCAATCGTAAGCTGTTCGCGCACAAGATCTAGTCCGCTAACTTCCTCACTAACTGTGTGCTCCACTTGCAATCGTGGGTTCACTTCCAAGAAGTAGACTTTATGTTGAGATGTCACCATATATTCACACGTGCCCAAACCAACGTAGTCAACAGCTTCAAATAGGTTACGAGAATATCGGTGAAGCTGCGCGTTCTCGTCATCGGTAAGGAATGGCGCTGGTGCTTCCTCAACCAACTTTTGGTTTCGGCGCTGCACCGAGCAATCGCGCGTGGAATATATGGTGAAGTTTCCATGTGAATCGCGGCCAACTTGCGTTTCCACATGCCTGGCCTTGTCTATAAAACGCTCAATAAAGTACTCGTCAAGGTCGCCGCCTTGCAAAGCGTCGTGGTTCATGTAGAATCCGCGAAGCTCATCATCGTTGTGCACAACGGTTATTCCGCGGCCGCCGCCGCCATCCGTGCGCTTCATCATAACTGGGTAGCCGTGCGTTTGCGCAAAAGTCAGCAATTCTCGAATATCTTTTACAGGCTCCGATATGCCTGGTACGGGCGGCACTTTAGCGCGAGTTGCAACGCGACGCGCGGTTATTTTATCCCCCAAATCAATAAGCGCTTCTGGCTTCGGGCCAATCCACACAGCGCCAGCATCAATCACCTTTTGCGCAAAACTCGCTACTTCCGATAAAAATCCGTAGCCTGGGTGTACAGCATCCGCGCCGCTTTTATGCAAAATGTCTATAATCGCGTCTTCGTTTAAATAGGTGTCTCTGTACGTGTCTCCAGAAAGCGCGTACGCTTCGCTTGCCATCTCAACATACTGCGCTTGGCGGTCGGATGCCGCATAAATAGCAACAGTTTGTATTCCCATTTCTTGAGCAGTGCGAATCACTCTAAGCGCGATTTCGCCGCGATTTGCCACAAGTATTTTTTTGATATTCGTAACCATACGTTACAAGTTATAGGAAATTTGACTTATAGTATCCGTGAATTTGAACAAAACATTATGCGATTTTTTGTAAACTTCTCCAACGCGCGCTGCCCGATTCTTGTCTAATGTTTGATTCAGCAACGAAAAACAATACGAAAGAAGGATATCGTGGCTAATTTTGAATCTAACTCTGGCGCAAACTCTAATGCAGTTGCATCTAAGGCATTTGACATTAATCGTTTAGCTGTTCCATTTGCTAAGGCATTTTTGTTTACTGTTCTTATTAGCGCTGCCACTATGGCTGGCGCATTGCCAATTCCTGGAACTCCTGTTCCTGTAACTTTGCAAACTTTGGTTTTGGCTTTGGCAGGTCTTACTTTGACTTGGCGCCAAGCCGTTAGCTCTGTGCTTATGTACCTTGCGATTGGTGCTGCTGGAATGCCAGTGTTTGCAGGCGGAAAGAGTGGCGTTGTGGCTTTTGCAGGTCCTAGCGTTGGATTCCTTGTTGGATTCGTATTCGGCGTGGCTGCGATTGCGCTTGTAAAGTCTGCTCTCGAAGGTGTTGTTAATGCTGCTATGCCAGAGGATTCTGTTGCTAAGAAATTTGCACGATTTGGCGCGTATTTTGCAGCGTCTGTTGTTGGTTCTCTTGTGATTTACGCATTTGGATTTGTAGGCCAATCGCTTATGATGCACTTGCCTGTTTGGGCAATCGCCGTGGCTTCTACTGGCTTTATTGTGGGCGATATTATTAAAGCTGCAATCGCTAGCGCAGTTTGCGCAGGATTGTATGGCGCGTTTAAGCGCAACACCAATGCGTGATGCGTGATGCGTGATTATGCGTGATTATGCGTGATTAATCTCAAGCGTAACGCGCTAACTATTCTAAGGCCGCAGTGACGAGACTGCGGTCTTTTTTGTATCAAAAGCAAGATCACTTTGACTCATTTTCGCGCTCCGACCTGCCTTTTCGCTTAGAGCGTAGCGCGGTTCCCTTACTTGGTATTGCGCGAGGTTTGAGTATTTCTCTCCTCGCAGGCGCGCCAACCTGCCGGAGCGCTTAAAGCGTAGCGCGCGAAGGCAATTTGGCGCGCTGAGCAGCTCAAGGCAGAAGCACTGCTTCTGCGCTGCGAAGCGCTTTGACTGAGCTTGAAATTGCATAACGCATTTCAAGCTCCTTCAAAGCGTGATTTGGCTCAAACATAAAGTCCGGTGGACTTTATGTGCCAAATCAGCCGAACGACTACTAATAGCCGTGAGGAATAGCGCGCTTAGACCGCGCTAACGATACACCTCTTTCGCGGCGAAAAATCTCGAATCTCTACCTAGCTTAGTGAAATCTGCGTAATCATGTAGTGCGTTTGTACCTAATTTACGGCGTGTCGCCATACAATCGCACTACAAAACACACAAAACTATAGTGCGATTGTATCAAACACTAAGCGCGTGAACATCGCCAGTGTGCACAATCGCAGATTCTCCCGAGTCTTTAAGAATCAAAAGCGAAGCATCGTCAGTAATACTCTGCGCAACGCCTTCTACGCATTCACTGTTATTTAGTTCACTATTAACTTCTGGCGCATACACGCTAACTTTGCGACCAAGAGTCCAGCAAACCGCACTAACTTCCTTACGCAAGCACAATGCGTTTTGCGCAGGATTTTGCACAAAACTCGCTAGTCTACTGTTTAAGTTTTGCGCTAAACGCTTAGCAATAATATCCCTTAATTGCATTGCATTTGGAAGATTCGCGTAATGCATTTGTAAAGATGTTGCTTTTTCGATTGGAAGATTGCTTTTAGACACATTAAGATTAAGGCCGATTCCAAAAATCACACCAATATTTTGTTGTAAAGAGTCATGATTTGCAAGTGCTGCGATTTCGGTTAAAATTCCGCCTTCTTTGCAATCGCCAATAAAAATGTCATTTGGCCACTTGATTTTTATTTCTTGACCAAAATCGCAAATTTTACTTTCGACTTCGCCGATTTCGCTAATTTCGCCAACTTCGCTGGCTTCTGCGATTTTGCGCGCACCAACATCTTTAAGCGCGCCAATCAACGCGTCTCTTGCGCAAAGTCCTGCAATCATAGGCAGCCAACCGTTGTATTTTGAATCCATAACAACGCTTTTTGGCAAAACAGCACCATAAGACGCTAGAAAGCTTTGCCCCGATTCGCTAACCCACTTGCGACCAAGACGACCTCTGCCAGCGCTTTGATTGTTTGCAATAATCGCACAAACAAGCGGATTCAAGATTGAAGAGCTTTCAAAATCGCAATCAATAAGCTCTTTTCGCGCAATATTTTGCGTAGAATCAACCGAGTCTAAAAAGATAAAATTCATCGAGAATTAAATCCCTTAAAATCTATTAAAATCGCCTAAACAGACTAAACCTATTAAACAACAGCTATCAAAGAAATAGCTATCAAACAATAGGCTCTACCTGGTCAAAGCCAAGCTCCACAGGAGTCTCTCTGCCAAAGATAGAAACAAGAACCGTAAGCTTTTGCGTTGTAGGATCTACGTCCGAAACAACGGCAGCCATAGTTGCAAATGGGCCGTCGGTAACTGTAACTTGATCTCCAACCTTGTAAGCAACCTCAACAGTACGCTTACGAGCTGCTGCTGGCTTATCTCCAGCCTTCTTCAACGCCTCAGACGCAATCATAGGAGCCATCATATCAATAACTTCCTTGCGGCTAAGAGGCGCTGGCTCCTTAGACGGGCCAACAAAACCAGTAACACCTTCGGTCTCGCGCACAATGCGGCGAGCATTCTCGTCTGGCCACATGCGAATAAGCACATATCCTGGAACGCGCACGCGCGTAATAACCTTCTTGCCCTTGTCTGTGTGCTTTTCGACTTCTTCCATTGGAACTTCAATCTGGAAAATCTTGTCTTCCAAACCAAAGCTTTGAACGCGAGATTCAACGTTAGTTTTAACGCGCTTCTCGTAGCCAGAGTAGGTGTGAAGAACATACCACTTGCCTTCAAGAGTTCGCAAAGTCTTGGAGAATTCGGCAACAGCGGCTGCGCCAGCATCTGTAGGGTCTACGTCTGCAGAGTCGGCGGAATCGGTGGAATCAGCAGAATTGTCGGCAGAATCAGCGTTATTTTCCGCTGGCAAATCGCCAGCAGCCGTAGAATTAGCCTGCTCATGCGCCTCCACCGCATCGGCAGATGCGTCTAAATTCGCAAGATTATCTAGATTCTCTACAGAATTATCTACGGATTCAACATTTTCGAGATTCAACTCGTCAGTCATATTTGCACACCCTCAAAATTCGTTTAAATCAGCCAAACAGCCACATAACGGACTTGCCTAAACCGAAGTCCATAACAGTGACAAAAACCATCAAGAAAATAACAAAAATAAACACGGAAGCAGACCAAGCAAACAACTCTTTGCCGTGTGGAGCTACGACTTTGCGCGTCTCGTCAATAGTTTGCTTAATGAACATGCCAATACGCATGAACAAATTTGGCTTCTTCTCTTTTGCCTTGGCCATGCTTGAATCCTTCGTTTAAAAATTGTTAACAATAAAACTGGCAGGGACGGCGGGACTCGAACCCACAACCTACGGTTTTGGAGACCGTTGCGCTACCAATTGCGCCACATCCCTAGGTGAACTTGCTAATCATACCTTAAAAAGATTGACTTGGCAAAACCGCCGAATATTCATGATAGCGGAAGGGCAAGATTTAAGGGTTTTTATTATGATTAGCGAGTGTCGCTAAATGCGCGGTTGCTGGCGACTTTTCCGCGTGTGCAAATGCGCTGCAACGCTTAAAACGCGCTTCCGCTTTCAATCCACTGCTTCATGCGCCTCATACCCTCAGCAAGCTGACTATCCGCCAAAGCGCACGAGAATCGCAAGTAGCCAGGCGCGCCAAAAGCCTCGCCAGGAACAGCAGCAACATGCGCTTCGTCAAGTAGCATTTGCGCGAACACAGACGATGTGCCTGGAATCTTAGAATCCTTGCCCAACGGGCGATTAAGCAGCGCCTCAACGTTTGCAAACGCATAAAAAGCGCCGTGCGAAAGAGGACAAGTTACGCCTTCCATGCTGTTTAACGCTTGCACAATCGCCTTGCGACGAGCGTCGAAGGAATCACGCATTTTTGCAACTTCATCTAATGGTCCGCCGACTGCTGCAAGAGCTGCGCGCTGCGAAATATTGGAAACGTTAGACGTCATGTGGCTTTGAAGCTTAATCGCGGCTTTTGCGGCCTCAAGCGGAGCAACCATCCATCCAACACGCCAACCTGGCATTGCGTAAGTTTTTGCAACGCCATTCAAAACAAGCAGCTGGTCGCGCACTTCTGGCACTTCCACGCCAATGTACGAAGTTTTTACGCCGTCGTAATGCAAGTGCTCGTAAATCTCGTCGGAAAGCACCCAAATATGGTGTTTTATAGCCCATTCGCCAATCGCGCGAATCGTTTGTGCGCTCCAAATAGCGCCTGTTGGATTAGAAGGCGAAGTTACAATAATCGCACGCGTGCGCGGTGTGCGAGCCGCCTCAATCGCATCAATATCTGGCTCAAAACCGCGATCCGCGCCAGACATAACAGGCACAGGAACGCCGCCTGCAAGTTTTACTGCCTCTGGGTAGCTTGTCCAATATGGCGCTGGGATTATAACTTCGTCGCCATCATTTAGCAAAATCTGGCATGCTTCGTAAACAGCCTGTTTGCCGCCATTCGTTACAACAACTTGATTTGGGGAAACATCGTAGCCAGAATCGCGCTTAACTTTGCGCGCAATCGCCTCGCGCAACTCTGGAAGGCCAGCCGTAGCCGTGTACTTGTAGTTTTTTGGGTCTTTGCATGCGGCGGCTGCGGCTTCCACAATGTAGAGCGGCGTTGGAAAATCAGGCTCACCTGCGCCGAAGCTAATAACGTCGATTCCTGCAGCTTTCATTGCTTTTGCTTTGCCATCTACAGCAAGCGTTGCGCTTGGAGCGACTTTGTTAATGCGATTGCTCATAGAGCGCCATTGGGAGTTTGATGTATTTGCTGCGATTTGTTGCGAACCTTCTGCGATTTGCGATTCGTTTTCTGCCATATTTGCTGCGATATTTTCTGCCATACTTACAGTTTAACCATTACACGTTATTTCCCGATTTTGCGCATAAATTGGGTAGAATTTGGTACAATCACACTACAGTTTTGTTTGTTTATGTAGTGCGTTTGTATTAAAAAACACCGAAATTCAGTACAATCGCACTACAAGGCAGGTCGTCGCGCAACAATAAACAAGGAAAGCGCAAATCGCAGCAAATGCTATAAAAGCACAAGATTGTCGCGATGAACCACAGGATGCGCGTATTGCCGCCCCAAAGTGGCCTCTAAATCATCCGTTGTAAGACCCATTACCTGCGGTATCTCGTCTGAATCAAATGCAACTAGACCCTTGGCTAAGTGGTTGCCATGCTCGTCGTCAATCCACACTGGGTCGCTTGCAGAAAAATCGCCAGTAACTCCCACAATTCCAGCAGCCAGCAGGCTCGCTCGCCCTGCGCAAACAGCTGCAGCAGCACCAGCATCTACAATAATCGAGCCATGCGGATTAGACGCAAAACCAATCCAAAGTCTTCTAGAAGACGCGCGCGAGTTTAGTGGAGCAAACACGGTTCCAACCGAATCGCCAGATAGCGCACCCTCCGCGTTACTAGCACATGTCAAAAGCGTTGGTATTCCAGAAACAGCAGCAACGTGCGCCGCATCCATCTTGGTCACCATTCCACCTGTGCCAACGCCCGAGCCGCTTTCGCCAACTTTAACATCGTCTAGCGCACGCGTAACATCTGCAACAAAGCCAATTCGCTTAGCACCTGGCTCACTAGGCGGAGCCGTGTAAAGCGCGTCAACATCTGTTAAAAGAACCAGCGCATCTGCTCGCACAATGTTCGCCACAAGCGCCGCAAGCCTATCGTTATCACCAAAACGTATTTCGTTGCTAGACAGAGCGTCGTTTTCGTTTACGATTGGCACAACGCCTAATTCCAGCAGCCTAAGCATTGTGCGCTGAGCATTGCGATAGCGAGACGGCGAAATAGTAACGTCTGCCGTTAGCAGCATTTGCCCTACTTTTAGACCATATTTTGCAAATGCTTGCTCGTATTGCGCCATAAGCAAGCCCTGACCAACCGAAGCCGTAGCTTGCTGCGTTGGAACGTCTTTTGGCCTAGAATCAAAGCCCAGAAGCCCAAATCCTGCTGCGATTGCGCCAGAAGACACAAGCACAACATGCGCTCCGTTAATTTGCGCGCGACTAATGGCGTCTACTAGCGAGCGCAGCTTTTGCACATCTAAATGGCCATTTTGCGCCGTTAGCGAGCTAGACCCCACTTTTACGACTATTGTGCGCGCATTGCTAATTGAACTCCGAACCCCGTTTTCGGTAGGCTCAATTGCTTTATTAACCATCTATTCACCACGCCCAAATAGGCTCTGCTCATCGTGTTTGTCGTCATCTACCGATGGATCCGCCCAATGACCTTGCTTGCGTTCCGCCATCATCGCATCTCGCACAGCGCTCTTTGCGTCCATCATAGTGTGGTAATCGCGGCGGCGCTCCGCATTAGTGCGCCTTGCACCACGCGGATCATTTGCCTCAAGTCGCAAGTCTTTTCCGCGCGCACCAAGGCTTGCGCCATCCAAACCTTCCGCACCTGCTGCAATGCTTGGATCCCAGTCAAAGCAAACCATGCGATTGCCGCGGCCAATCCTAATCTCGTCTCCTGGTCGCGCGCCCTTCTTGCGCAACTCGTCTTCTACACCAAGTTTCGCTAAGCGATCCGCCAAATAGCCCACTGCCTCGTCGTTGTCGAAGTTTGTTTGCACAACCCAACGCTCTGGCTTAGCGCCTGTAACAGTAAACCAAAAGTCGCCATTTTTGTCTTCTTCGCGCTCAATTGTAAAGTCGCTAGCACTTCCGCGCCCATCATCTCTGCGGCGTCTTAATGCTGGCTGCTCAAGCGGCTGAATAACAACTCGCTCTTCTTCGCGCGCTGCCTCTTGCTCAGCAAGCTTTTCGCGCATACTAGCCACCATCTTTCCAAGCGCAAAACCAAGATCTTTCAAGCCTTCGTGAGATGCAGTAGAAATCTCAAAAACTGGCAAGCCCATTTTTTCAAAGTCGCTTCGCACAAATTCTGCCAACTCTTTTGCTTCTGGCACATCAATCTTGTTGAGCACAATAATTCGCGGACGCTCGGGAATCGGAATCGCTCCAAGCGGCAAATCAAGCTTGTTTGCGTATTGCGAAAGCTCGTGTTCCAAAGCATTATAATCGCTGATTGGGTCGCGATTTGGCTCTAGCGTTGCACAGTCTATTACGTGGGCGATTATTTCCGTGCGCTCAATGTGACGCAAAAACTCTAACCCCAAGCCCTTTCCTTCGGAAGCACCTGGAATAAGCCCTGGCACATCTGCGATTGTGTAGCGGTATTCGCCAAAGCTGACTACACCAAGATTTGGAACAAGAGTTGTAAACGGGTAATCTGCGATTTTTGGCTTTGCAGCGCTGATTGATGCTACAAGACTTGACTTTCCTGCAGAAGGGAATCCAACTAGCGCCACGTCTGCTATCGACTTTAGCTCTAGGATTACGTCTCGCTCTTCGCCAGGCTCGCCAAGCAGCGCAAATCCTGGAGCGCGGCGCACTTTATTTGCAAGAGCAGCGTTTCCAAGACCGCCTGCGCCTCCTGCTGCGACTACGAAAGTGTCTCCTACATGTTGCAAATCCGCCAAAACGTTGCCTGGCCTTTTTTGCGCGCCCGATGCGCCCTTCGCCTCAAAAATCACGGTTCCAACTGGCACAGGGAGTATAAGATCTTCTCCTTTGGATCCGTCTTTTGTATCTCCTAAGCCCATTGTGCCGTTTTGCGCTACGCGATGAGGCATAAATCGGTAATCAAGCAAGCTATTTGCATTGCGATCGGCTACGAATATAACGCTTCCGCCATTGCCGCCATTGCCGCCATTTGGACCCGCAAGTGGCTTGTATTTTTCTCTACGCACGCCTGCGGAACCGTTACCGCCGTCGCCGCCTTTAACATGTACTGTTACTCGATCTACAAAATCGCTCATAACTTTTACCTTACTTGATGCTCAATACTCGCCAGATTTGCAAAAACAAAAAAGCCGCACCGAACAG
Organism: uncultured Gardnerella sp.; assembly: GCA_947252975.1. GTDB lineage: Bacteria > Actinomycetota > Actinomycetes > Actinomycetales > Bifidobacteriaceae > Bifidobacterium. Next base: position 311 of record CAMXWX010000022.1, on the reverse strand, counting down.
GGTGCGGCCAGAAGATTAATGAGTTACTCAGGCGGTAACTACGTCAACAACCTTGCGATCGCGACGAATACCAAACTTCACATTGCCGTCTACCAAAGCATACAGCGTGTGATCCTTGCCCAAAGCAACGTTCTGTCCTGCGTGGAACTTGGTGCCGCGCTGGCGAACAATAATGTTTCCAGCCACAACAGCTTCTCCACCGAACTTCTTAACGCCAAGATATTGCGCCTGCGAATCGCGACCGTTGCGCGAGCTGGACGCACCCTTCTTATGTGCCATCTTGCTGTCCTTTCAGGTTTATAACACCGTCA
>CAMXWX010000021.1 GCA_947252975.1 uncultured Gardnerella sp. | reverse complement strand
GGTCTTACGGAGCAGTCAATGTTCCACGAGATTGATCCTGATTCGATTGATCATCAGCGTGGTATGGACATCACCGTGGTGACCACCACCAAGGACGATGTGGAAGCGAAGTCGCTACTTAAGCACCTCGGTTTCCCATTCAAGGAGAACTGATATGGCAAAAACCGCTCTGAAAAACAAGGCGGCCGCTAAGCCGAAGTTCAAGGTGCGCGCTTATACGCGTTGCCAGGTTTGTGGTCGTCCTCACTCCGTGTATCGCAAGTTCGGTCTGTGCCGTGTATGCCTTCGTGAAAAGGCACATCGCGGTGAGTTGCCGGGTGTTACGAAGTCCAGTTGGTAAATATCGACGCTGAAGGTCCACTGCTTTATAAATAACAAACAGGCGGTGGAAACCACGGCGAGAAAGGGCGTTAGCCCAACATGACAATGACAGATCCTATCGCAGACATGTTGACACGTCTGCGTAATGCGAGCGCGGCAAAGCACGATATCGTGGAAATGCCGTACTCCAAATTCAAGGCGAATATCGCCGAGATTCTTAAGCGCGAAGGCTACATTAAAGACTTTGCTGCTAAAGAAGCTAAGGTTGGACAGACTTTGGAAGTTACGTTAAAGTACGGCTCCAATGGTCAGCGTTCCATCCAGGGCATTAAGCGCATCTCTAAGCCAGGCTTGCGTCGTTACGCAAAGTCTGATTCTTTGCCTATGCCTCTTGGCGGTCTCGGTATCGCTATTATCTCGACCAGCTCGGGATTGTTGACTCAGAAGGAATGCCTCGATCGAGGCATTGGCGGCGAAATCGTCGCCTACGTATGGTGAGAAAGGAGAGCTGAAAATGGCATCGCATATTGGTAAGCTCCCCGTCGACATTCCTGCAGGCGTGGAAGTTAAGATTGAAGGTCAGTCCTTTAGCGCTAAGGGTGCTAAGGGCTCTGATTCCTATGTAATTCCAGAAGGTATTACCGCTGAAGTTGCTGATGGCAAGATCGTTTTGACCCCAGTTGACGATTTGCGTCCAACTCGTGCAAAGCACGGCTTGGCTCGCGCAATCGTGGCGTCTATGGTTAAGGGTGTGCACGAAGGCTACGCCAAGACTCTAGACATTGTTGGAACTGGTTATCGTGCTGTAATGAAGGGCAAGGGCATTGAGTTCTCGCTCGGCTATTCGCACACTATTACCGTTCAGCCACCTGAGGGCATTGAGTTTGAATTGCCAAACGCAAATCAGGTAATCGTCAAGGGTACTGACAAGCAGGCCGTTGGTCAGGCTGCCGCTAACATTCGCAAGCTTCGTGCTCCAGAACCTTATAAGGGCAAGGGCATTAAGTACAGCGATGAGCGTATTTTGCGCAAGGCTGGAAAGGCTGGTAAGTGATATGAGCGTTAAGATTTTCGGTAAGGGTACCAAAGTCGCACGTTTGCGTCGTCACGCCCGCCTTCGTAAGCGCATCTCTGGCACTCCAGAGCGCCCACGTTTGGTAGTTTCTCGTTCTAACCGTCACATGGTTGCTCAGATTGTGGATGACACTAAGGGTCTTACCCTTGTAAGCGCTTCCACCTTGACTTCTGACTTCGCTGGTTTTACTGGTACGAAGACTGAAGCTGCTACCAAGGTTGGCGAGTTAATCGCAGCCAAGGCGAAGGAAGCGGGAATCACCGCTGTTATCTTCGATCGTGGCGGTAATAAGTATCATGGTCGCGTCGCAGCCGTAGCTGAAGGCGCCCGTCAGGGAGGTCTAGCACTGTGAGCGATAACGAAAAGGAAACCCAAGTGGCTGAAGAAACTCAGAACACTCAGGCATCCGCTGAGGAGCGTACCGACGATCGTCGTTCCCGTCGTTCTAAGGGCGAAGGTAAGCGTAGCGAACGTCGTAGCCGTCGTGAAGAAAACCGCGGCGAAGAGCTTTTGGATCGCGTAGTTACTATTAACCGTGTTTCCAAGACCCACAAGGGTGGCCGTACCTTTAGCTTTGCAGCACTTGTTGTTGTTGGCGACGGTAAGGGCACTGTTGGTGTTGGTTACGGTAAGTCTCGCGAAGTTCCAGCAGCTATCGCTAAGGGTCAGCTTGACGCTAAGAAGCATATGTTTACTGTTCCACGCATTCGTGGTACCGTGACTCACCCTGTGTTGGGTCACGATGCTGCTGGTACAGTTTTGCTTCGTCCAGCTGCTCCAGGTACTGGTGTAATCGCTGGTGGCGCTGTGCGTGCTGTTATGGAGTGCGCTGGCATTACCGATATCCTCACCAAGTCCATGGGCTCCGCAACCGCTGTTAACGTGGTTCGCGCTACTGTGGATGCTTTGAAGAAGTTTGAAGAGCCAGAAGAAATTTGCGCTCGTCGTGGACTTTCCCTCGAGGAAGTTGCACCAGACGCATTGCTTCGTGAGCGCGCTGCTGGCATTGCCGAAGCACGCAAGGCTCGTGAAGAAGCTCAGGCTGCTAAGGCTGCCCAGGCAAAGGATGGTGAGTGATGGCTAACTTAAAGATCACTCTGGTGCACGGTTTGGTTCATTCCACCGAGCGTCAGCGCGCTAACGTTAAGACTCTTGGCCTTCACAAGATTGGTCAAAGCGTTGTTCGCGAGGACAATTCAGTCAATCGTGGCTTGGTTATGGCCGTTCGCCACTTGCTGAGCGTTGAGGAGGTTGACTGATTATGGCTAATGAAGAACCAATGTTGCACATGCACACGTTGCGTCCAGCTCCAGGAGCTAAGAAGGATCGCATCCGCGTGGGTCGTGGTGAAGGCTCTAAGGGTAAGACTTCGGGTCGTGGAGACAAAGGTACAAAGAAGCGTTACCAAGTTCGTCCAGGCTTTGAAGGCGGCCAGCTTCCACTTTACATGCGCTTGCCTAAGCTTCGTGGCTTTAAGAGCCCATTCAAGAAGGAGTTCCAGGTTGTTAATGTTGCAGCCCTTGCAGAACTCTTCCCAAAGGGTGGCGAAGTCACTGTTGCTGATTTGGTAGTTAAGGGCGCTGTGCGTGATGGTTACCCAGTTAAGGTTTTGGGCGATGGCGATCTTAAGGTTGCTTTGACTCTTAAGGGAGTTAAGGCTTCTGCATCCGCTAAAGCCAAGATCGAAGCTGCTGGTGGCTCTGTTAGCGAAGAGTAGTAATAAGTAGTAATACTTAAGCTAGTAATGCTAATTAACGCAGTGATTTAACTGTTTAATAATCCCCCTAGTTTGCACTGGGGGGATTATTTTATTGCAAAACTCACTCAATTATTGTTTCAGTATGTACCGTGATATAAACTATTGCCTCAGAGTTTGTTTTTTTACTGGTGCGCCTAGATCGTAGCGCAAAAAAGGGAGGAAGACCCAGGTGAAAACGTTAATCCAGGCCTTCAAGACGAAGGAGTTGAGGAATAAGATCCTCTTCGTCTTCGCAATGATTATTATCTACCGAATCGGCTCATTTATTCCGATTCCTGGAGTTGACTACAAAGTTATTCGAGCTTGCACCGCTAAGCTGGCTTCTTCTAGCGAGAACTTTATTGGGTTGGTGAATCTGTTCTCTGGCGGTTCTCTTTTGCAGCTTTCGATTTTTGCATTAGGCGTTATGCCATACATTACGGCGTCCATTGTTATTCAGTTGCTTAGAGTTGTGATTCCACGCTTTGAGGCTCTTCACAAAGAAGGTCAGTCTGGAGAAACGAAACTTACTCAGTACACCCGTTACTTAACCATCGGTTTGGCTGTTTTGCAATCAACTACCATTTTGGTTACGGCTCGTTCTGGCGCGCTATTTAACTATCAATGCGGCCAGGTTATTCCAGACGGTTCTATGTGGAGCCTTATTGTAATGGTCTTAATCATGACTGGTGGCACTGGCCTCATAATGTGGATGGCAGAGCTTATTACAGATAAGGGTATTGGCCAGGGTATGTCTGTATTAATCTTTATGTCTATTTGCTCTGGATTCCTTCCAAAGTTGTGGGAAATCGGTTGGGGTACGAATGGCCTTAATGGAGATTGGACTAAGTTCTCCATTGTTGCTGGCGTTTTCCTTGTGATTCTTATTTTCGTTGACTTTGTGGAGCTTGCTCAGCGTAGAATCCCTGTTCAGTACACGCGTCGAATGATTGGCCGCAAAATGTACGGCGGCTCTTCCACATACTTGCCTCTTAAGGTGAATATGAGTGGCGTTATTCCACCAATCTTTGCGTCTTCGATTCTTGCTATTCCAACACTTCTTGCTCAATTTGGAGATAGTCGTAAGGATTGGGTGCGTTGGATTAATGCCAATTTAGCAAACTCTACTTCTGTTTGGTACATAGCGTTGTACACCGTTATGATCGTGTTCTTCTGCTTCTTCTACACCGAGATTACTTTTAATCCAGATGAGACTGCAGACAACATGAAGGAATACGGCGGATTTATTCCTGGTATTCGCGCTGGTAGCGCTACAAGCCGTTATCTTAGCTACGTTATGAATAGGCTTAACACAGTTGGTGCTATTTACTTGCTGTTTGTGGCTTTGATTCCAACGGTTTTGATTATGTCTTTGCATCTTAATATGAAGCTTCCATTTGGTGGTACAACAATTCTGATTATTGCTGGTGTTGGCTTGGATACTTTGCGTCAAGCTAAGGCTCAAACTGAGCAATTCCAGTATGCTGGATTCCTGTTTGATCACAGCAATAATAAGCAGGTTGCTAAGTAGTATTTCAGATAGGTTTTGTTTAATATTTGTATTGGATTTGCATTGGCATAAAACTAGGAGATTAATATGCGATTGTTAATTATGGGTCCGCAAGGAGTAGGTAAAGGCACTCAAGCCGCTTTGCTTGCAGAGCATTACAATATTCCTGCTATTTCTACTGGCGACATTTTCCGTTATAACTTAAAGAATAAAACGGAACTTGGCAAGAAGGTTCAAGGTTATCTCGATAAGGGAGAGCTTGTTCCAGATGAATTGACAAATAGCATTGTTAAAGATCGTCTTGCTCAAGATGATGCAAAGAATGGCTGGATTCTAGATGGCTATCCTCGCAACGCTTCTCAAGTTCAGGCTCTTGATCGCATGTTGGAAGAGCTTGGTACTCCACTAGATCATGTTGTTGCTTTAGAGGCGGAGCGTGAGGTTTTGCTTGAGCGCATGCAAAAGCGTGCTGTAGAGCAGGGTCGTTCCGACGATACTCCAGAAGTTATTGCTAAGCGTTTGGAAACTTACGAGAAGGAAACAGCTCCTTTGCTGGATATTTATGAAAGCCGCGGTCAGCTTGTTGAAGTTGATGGCGTTGGAGATATTGCCGAAATCAACAATCGCATAGTTGAATCCTTGGTATGAGATTTATTTAAGATTTAGATTTTCTCATATTTGTAATGCGCCCTTGCGACACGCCGAGTGTTGTATTGGGCGCATTTACTGTATCATAGAAGATTGGCGTGTCTTCGGATGCGCAAAGTAGTATATCCAAGGAACGGAACGAGGCTCATGGCAAAAGACGGTGTGATTGAAGTCGAAGGCACGGTAGTAGAAGCACTACCTAACGCGATGTTTCGCGTTCAGCTTGAGAACGAGCACATTGTACTGGCTACGATTTCGGGAAAAATGCGTAAGAATTACATTCGCATTCTTCCGCAAGATCGTGTTGTGCTGGAGATGAGTCCTTACGATTTGAACCGCGGACGTATTACGTACCGTTATAAGTAAAGGTACAAGCAAAGGAAAACCATGAAGGTCAGCCCTAGCGTGAAGAGGATCTGCGAAAACTGCCGCGTGATCCGCCGTCACGGTCGCGTCATGGTGATTTGCATCAACCCACGTCATAAGCAGCGTCAGGGCTGAGTGGATCTCCACCGCGAATATAAAGGAATAAGGCGCTAAGTCGCAGCTTAAGCTGAACCCTGGGTGCGCAGGCCCAGGCCGCAAATAATCGATATTATTGCGGGAGACTTGGTGCACGACCTGCGTAATAGTAAAGGAATTACAATGGCACGTCTTGCCGGAGTAGATATTCCCAATGAGAAGCGCATTGAGATTGCCCTCACCTATATTTTTGGTGTAGGTCGTACTCGCGCTAAGGAAACGCTTGCCGCGACCGGTGTTAATCCGGATACCCGCGTCAAGGATCTTACGGATGAACAGTTAATCACTTTGCGTGATTATCTTGAGGCCAACTATAAGATTGAAGGCGATTTGCGTCGTGAAATCGACGCCGACATCCGTCGTAAGATTCAGATCAACTGCTATCAAGGCCAGCGTCATCGCAAGGGTCTTCCTGTGCGTGGTCAGCGTACTAAGACTAATGCTCGTACTCGTAAGGGTCCAAAGCGTACTGTCGCCGGGAAGAAGAAGGCCACCCGATAGTCGGTGGTCGGCTCTAGGCCACGAGTTAATTCTCATCGCCTAGACATACCAACTAATTCGTCATAGGAAACGAGGGTCAATGGCAGCTGCAAAGCAAGCCTCGCGCAAGCCGCGTCGCCGGGACCGCAAGTCGGTACCGGTTGGGCAGGCGCATATTAAATCAACATTCAATAACACGATTATTTCCATCACCGATCCATCGGGTGCAGTCCTCTCTTGGGCTTCTGGTGGCGATGTCGGCTTTAAGGGTTCCCGTAAGTCGACTCCTTACGCTGCAGGTATGGCCGCTGAGTCTGCTGCTCGTAAGGCAATGGAACATGGCCTTAAAAAGGTCGACGTGTTTGTTAAGGGTCCAGGTTCCGGTCGCGAAACCGCTATCCGTTCCCTTCAGTCCGCGGGTCTTGAGGTCGGTTCTATTACCGACGTCACCCCACAAGCGCATAACGGCGTTCGCCCACCAAAGCGTCGCCGCGTCTGAGCACTCTTACGAATCCATCCATCCAACCCGCTTATGGGCGGCGAGTGCACCACCGACCAGAAGCTGAAAGGATACAAAAGTGCTTATCGCACAGCGTCCAACACTTACCGAGGAATCACTGAATCCCCAGCGTTCTCGCTTTACTATTGAGCCGTTGGAACCAGGTTTCGGATACACGCTCGGCAATTCGCTGCGTCGTACCTTGTTGAGCTCCATTCCAGGTGCGGCCGTTACTTCGGTACGCATCTCTGGTGCTTTACATGAGTTCACGACTCTGCCAGGTGTTGAAGAGGATGTCACTGAAATCCTGCTGAACATCAAGGGCATCGTACTTACAAGTGAGTATGACGAGCCAGTAGTGATGTATCTACGCAAGAGCGGCAAGGGTGAGGCAACAGCTGGAGATATTACTCCTCCTGCTGGCGTCACTATTGCCAACCCACAGATGCATATCGCTACACTTGCTGAAGATGGCGAGCTCGAAATTGAGTTCACTGTGGAGCGTGGTCGTGGCTACGTGCCTGCTCAAATGAATAAGCAGGAAAACAGCGAAATCGGTCGCATTCCAGTGGATTCGATCTACTCGCCAGTTTTGAAGGTGAGCTATAAGGTCGAAGCTACCCGCGTGGAACAGCGCACGGACTTCGATAAGCTTATCCTGGATGTGGAAACTAAGCCAGCTATTACACCACGAGACGCAGTTGCGTCCGCAGGTTCGACTTTGGTTGAGCTTTTCGGTCTTTGCCGTGAGCTTAACGTCGATGCTGAAGGTGTTGAAGTTGGTCCAGCTCCAGTCATGGCGGAAGCTGATTCCCAAATGGCCACTCCAATTGAGGATTTGAACCTAACGCAGCGCAGCTACAACTGCTTGAAGCGTGAAGGAATCCACACAGTTGGTGAGCTGGTAGTTCACACTGAGCAGGATTTGCTCGATATTCGTAATTTCGGCATGAAATCCATCGATGAGGTTAAAGAAAAGTTGCAATCCATGGGATTGTCTCTTAAGCCTTCACCGCTTGGCTTTGACGCCAATAATCTCGAAGGTGGCACATTCTTCTCGCCAGAAGACGAGTAAACAACCACCGCAAATCGTCGCGGTTTTTGGATGTTCGGGTTTTTGCCCACCTGAATTCCGCGGCAATAAGGAGTAATAATGCCTACACCGAAACAAGGGCCTCGTCTGGCTTCTAGCCCAGCGCATGAGCGCCTGATGCTGGCCAATATGGCTACAAGCCTCTTCCAGCACGGTCGTATTGTGACTACTTTGCCAAAGGCAAAGCGTCTTCGTCCACTTGCTGAGCGTTTGGTAACATTCGCTAAGCGTGGCGATTTGCATTCGCGCCGCCGCGTGTTGCGCGTAATTCGCAATAAGTCCGTTGTTCACATGCTTTTCACTCAGATTGCTGAGCAGATGAAGCAGCGTGAAGGTGGCTATACTCGCATCGTTAAGATGGCCCCTCGTCGTGGTGATACTGCTCCACAGGCTATTATCGAGCTTGTTGTTGAGCCAGTAAGCCCAAAGAAGGCTGTTGTTAAGGAAGCTGAGTCCGCTACTAAGGTTGCTGCTAAAGAAGAAGCAGCCGAGTAGTTGAGATTAGCATCTTGATGCATCGGTAAGTAAATCTTTTGCGATTAATCGCAAGTATAAAGGTTTATTAAACGGGTTGGAGATATCTCCAGCCCGTTTTTCTATATCTGACATATATTTTCTATATCTGGTATCAATTATTATTGAACTATGTCAAATATTCTCGATTTACTGAATAACGATTTTACTAATTTTAAAGAGCGAAAATTCAACGCCGTAGATTCGCTTATTTTATGCGAGTTGGCGTATATTTGCATGCCTGAATCGATTCCAAAGTATAATGACGATTCTAACGCACTAGCAACCGTTCCTTTAAGCGAATTGCTTCGCGGCGAGGATTTTTCTTCAATGTTTAGCTCTGGTTCTACTAAGGTAGATGAGTTTCGCAAGAATCTACTTTTGGCTGTTGAGTCTAGCCCGCGTTATAGGGGCATGCGTGTTGGTGAGGTTCTTGAACGTTTTGATGAGTCGAATATTGATGACTCTTGCGAACAGCAATTTGCGGCTGTTACTTTTGATTTAACAGATTGCATTGGGTATAGCTGCTTTGTTGTTGCTTTTAGAGGAACAGATAACACGCTTGTTGGCTGGAAGGAAGACTTTAACATGGCATTTCGCTGCCCAGTGCCAGCGCAGGAGTCGGCGGCGGAGTATTTGCTCTCTATATCTAGGCGCGCATGTAAAGATTCTTGCAAAAGTGGCGGTATTCGTGGGATTTTTAGCAGTGTTGGTGATTATTTTGCGAATTTGTTTAATAAGAAGAGTGATTTTAAGAATAGTGATTTAGATAAGAGCAATCTAGAAAATAGCAATGATTGCGATTTAAGTGATTGCGATTTAAGTGATAATCCTAAAATATTTGTTGTGGGCCATTCAAAAGGCGGGAATATGGCTGCATACGCGGCAATGCGATTAGACGCGAAAGATCGAAGCCTTGGAAATCATATTAATAAAATCTATTCAATGGACGGTCCTAGTTTTGGCTCGGATGTTGTTGATCCAAAGGTTTTTTCTCGCGTTGTTTCCAGAATCGAAAAAGTTGTTCCGCAATCTGCTTTTATTGGATTGATTATGGATACGGGAGTGCCGTATAAGGTTACAGCTGCTGATTCGATTGGATTAATGCAACATTTTGGCATGTATTGGCAAGTTAAAGATGGTGATTTTGACTACTGCGATTGTGTAACTCCGCGAGCTCTGGCCGTTTCTAAAGCTGCAAACGAGTGGATGATGAGTTTGCCATTTGAAGAGAGAAAACGCAGAATTGATAGTGTTTACAGCATGTTTAGTAGTTTAGGGTACTCGACTTTCGACGAGATGTCTTCGCATTGGTCGGAGGTTGTTCCTGCATTATTGAAGATTGCAATGCATATGGATTCAAAGACATATGAGTTGATTCGTAGCGTTATGAGTGCTTTTGCGCTCGCTAGTGTGCCTTCAGATAAGGAAAACTAGTGTAAGTTTGTTTGTAGGTCTGTTTGTAAGTCTGTTTGTAGGTCTGTTTGGAAAGGTTTTGAATGCGTCTTCGTTTGGATTTAGCGTATGATGGCGGCGATTTTTATGGTTGGGCAAAGCAGCCTACTTTGCGCACCGTTCAAGGTGTTTTAGAAGACGCATTGCATAAGGTTTTGCGCGTGAATAAAGACGATGCTAGCGAACCTTTGCGCCTTAGCGTTGCTGGCCGCACAGATACGGGCGTTCACGCATCTTACCAAGTTTGCCATTTAGACGTTTCGGAATCCATTTTGCAAAATTGCGTCGGTCACACAAATCTTACGCCAGTAAAAGCCTTGGAATATAGGCTTTGTGGCGTTTTGCCTAAAGACATTTCGATTCACAGCGTAAGCATTGCGCCAAGCGGTTTTGATGCGCGTTTTTCTGCGTTGGATCGCACATACGTGTATAGGATTAGTGATGCTGCGAATCGCGCGAATTTGGATCCGCGTATGCGTGGCTTTGTGTTGCAACTTGACTACGACTTAAACGTTGATGCCATGAATCAGGCGGCGTCTTTGATTGTTGGTTTGCACGATTTTGGCTCTTTTGCGCGGCCGAATCCTGGTGGGACTACGATTCGGTGCGTTAAAAAGGCTGTTTGGAATCGCGTTTTCGTGGGGAGCTGTTTATCTAAATCAACTGGAAAAATTCCTTGCATTGAGAACGGTTTGCTTGAGTTTACTATTGTTGCAGACGCGTTTGCGCATAACATGGTTCGTTCGCTTGTTGGGGCGTGCGTGCAAGTTGGGTGTGCAAAGCGTTCTGTTGATTGGTTCAAAAATAAGATTGAAAATCCTATTCGAGAAGGCTCTACTGGTCCGATTGCAGCAAATGGCTTGACTTTGGAATATGTTGAATACCCTAAAGACGAGGAGCTTGGTGTGCGAGCAAACGCGATTCGTGCTAAGCGCACGATCGAGGAGCTTGGGTGAGTGTCAACGCGCCATGCGTCTTATATATTCTAGGGTTGTTTTACAATTGAAAAGTTGCGTTTCTTTTTGCATTTGCGTTTTGCGTATTTGCGATTGGCGCAAAGGATGAATGTCCGAGCGGTCTAAGGAGCACGCCTCGAAAGCGTGTGAGGGCTACACCCTCCGCGAGTTCAAATCTCGCTTCATCCGCAAGCAGGGTTTCTGGCGATTAGCCAGAAGCCCTTTTTTGCGCCCTGACCTGTCTTTTCGCGCTACGCTTTAAGCGAAAATGCAGGTCGTCGTTCGCACGGATTAGCCGTGCGAACGTCTTCGCCGCGCAGAAGCAGTGCTTCTGCCTTGAGTGGCTCAGCGCTTTGAAGGAGCTTGAAACGCGCTATGCAATTTCAAGCTCAGTCAAAGCGCAAAAATCATAGAAGAATCGCTAGGATATCCATAAGCGTACGCGCTCATAATATGCGAAATAGCAATGTTTGCAAGAATCTCAATAAACTCTTGATTTGTGTTGCTAGAAAGTGCGCTATGATTTACGCTACCGTCTTTGTTTGTAGGGAAAATAGCTTGATTTAGCGCGTCTAGTTCTCCGCGCGCGCAATCCATATACGCTATTGCAACTATTGGCAAGTCTTTTGCGCTAGCTTCGTCTTTTGCAACGCCAGAGTCCAGATTCTTTTGCGGTATTTCGTATACTTTTTGTCGCAAGTCGCTTCCGCTTGAAGCAAAGTGCATAAGCATGTTAGCAATCGTAGCTGTAATATCGCTTTGTCTTAAGGAAACATTATCAACATCTTTTGCAGCTAAAGTTTGTAACATAAAAGCTAGTTTGTCTTGTTCTAATGCCGCTTTTGCAAGTGGGTCGTGATTCCAATACAAGTTACTAGTACTATTTGCAAAGTCATACAATTTTTTGTAAACGCTTGATTCCATTTGATTTGCGATTTTAGGGGCGTTTGCTGCTCCACTTTCGTTGCCTTGACTTAAGTTGGCCAATCTCCAGGTGTTTTGCGCGCTAAAAACAACGCCTTGAGCAAATCGTGCGTTGCATTGTATTGCAACGTTTTTCCAAGAATTCGCAGCATTTTGCAAGTTGTTTCTAGTTACGTTTGCTTCTTGTTGATCTACGATTTTTTGATTGTGCTTTGCGCTTTGTAGAACTTGGTAGCACTCATTATTGCTTTTAGATGAACGAACCGCAGTGTTGTTAACGTTATTAAATTGCCCTGATCCCGAGCAAGCGCTAGAAGCCATTAATACAGCAATAAGTGATGCAAATACTAGAACAAACTTTTTTTTGTGCATTGGAACACCTTTTGCTACGCGTTTGATAATATTTTGCACGCCTTGCAAGGCTTTAGAACAAAACAAAACGTGTCTGCATAATCTACTAAAATAGTCCGTGACTGTGACCAATGTTGGCTTGCTTTGTGTCTAACATTTTATGCTTAACATTTTTAATCATAGTCATAAAATTTTGCGCTTTACATACTTGTTAAAATTAGATTTTAGCGTTTTGTTATGCGTAAAACGTATAAAAGAAGAATAAGTTAATTTTATAAGTGAAAATTTATAAATGAATCACAGGAGGACGTGCACGATGGAATTGGATTTGGCGGGAATGCATCAGCTTGCGGCTCAGCAGGGGATTAATGCCGACGAGCTGGACGAGGCACTCGCCGAGGCTTTGCGTCTTGCATACATGAAGACTTCCCACCCAGCAAGGCATGCTCGAGTTGAGCTAGATGAGCGTGCTGGTTGCTTTACTGTATGGGCACGCGATGAGATTCCAGGTGTTCCTACAGAAGATAATCCTCACCCAGCATTTACTTTGGGCGAGGAGTATGACGATACGCCTAGAGATTTTGGACGTCTTGCTGCAGCAACAGCTCGCCAAGTTATTACTCAACTTTTCCGCAAAGTGGAAGATGACCGCGTATTTGGAGCTTTTTCGGGTCAAAAAGGAAAGCTTATTAACGGCATTGTGCAGCAGGATTCTAAAGATCCTTCTAATATTCACGTTGCTGTTGGAGATGTTGAAGCCATTTTGCCTAGAAGAGAGCAAGTTCCTGGCGAAAGGTATCGTCACGGCGAGCGTATTCGCGTTTATGTTGTAAACGTTGCTCGCGGCTTGCGCGGACCAGAAATAGTTGTTTCTAGGTCTCACCCAGATCTTGTTCGCAGACTTTTTGAGCGAGAAGTTCCAGAACTTGTTTCGGGAGCTGTTTCGATTATGGCAATTGCTCGAGAAGCTGGCGCTCGTACTAAGATTGCTGTTCGCGCTAACACAGATGGCGTTAATCCAAAGGGTGCTTTGATTGGTCCTGGTGGTTCGCGCGTTCGTGCTGTATTGGAAAATCTTGGTCAAGAAAAAATCGATATTGTTGATTGGTCGCAAGATCCAGCACAGTTTGTTTCCGCTGCATTGTCTCCAGCAGTAGTAACTGAAGTTCATGTTGTTAGTGAGAAAAGTCAGACTGCTGTTGCTTTTATTCACGATTCTCAGCTTTCGCTTGCAATTGGCAAGGAGGGACAGAACGCGCGACTTGCAGCAAAGTTGACTGGTTGGAAGATTGGAATTGAGTCTGCGGAAGAGCATGCTAAAAAGCAAGAAGCTATGAACGCTGATTCTAATTCGGCGGAATAAGATTTTTGCTAGTATTTAGCAAACTTGCGACACTCCCGAGAATCCAACGTTTCGAGTAAGCTGAAAGCTGCAATCTGGGCTTATTAGCAGCTTTTTGCCTAGGGAACGAGGTACAAAATCATGGTTGAAATCATGGTTACACGATGAGATATCGCATTATGAGATATCTAAATAAAAAGCATAAGAGTAAGAATCTTATAACAATATAAAGTGGTTGCGTTCGTTTTACGCTGCCACAGACTGAGGAGAACACTGAGTGGTAAAAAAGCGCGTATACGAACTGGCCAAAGAATTTGGTGTAGATAGTAAAACCGTATTGGAACGTTTGAAGAGTATGGGCGAATTCGTAAAGTCCGCTTCTTCAACTGTTGAAGCTCCTGTAGTGCGTCGTCTAAAGACGGAATTTGTGCCTGCGGATTCTGCTGCAAAGAGCGAATCGAAGCCTTCTGCGTCTAAGAATGTTGATCATGCGTCTAATAAATCTGCGGATTCTGCGTCTAATAGCAAGCCAGAATCTCATGGTCAAAATGCAGAAAAGAAGGCTAATCAAAAGCCAGAACAAAAGTCTTTTGCAAAGCAGAATTCTGCGCAAAAAGTGCATGAAAATCACGAATCTAAGACTTCTAATGCGCATGCTGCTAACAATGCAACTCCTAAGCCTTCGGCTGGAAACGCAAAGCCTAATAATGCTTCTAGGTCTGGCGATTCAAAGCGCAACGCAGAAAAGCGCAGTGGTGCAGAATCTAAATCTGCTAAGCAAGAGCGTTCTGCGCAAATGCCTCCACGCCCTAGACCACACCAAGGCTCTGGCTCGGGAGCCGCTCCTCGTCCAGGAAACAATCCGTTTAGTCGAAAGCAGGGTATGCGCGCGCCAACACCTGGAGACATTCCACGCCCACATCCAATGTCGCGGCCAGGCGCTGCTGCAGAGAATGCTCGTGGCTCAAAACCAGGATCTGGTAATGGTAATGGCGGCAACGGCGGTGGTCGTGGTCGCGGTGGTCGCGGCGGAAACCGTCAAGGCGGCGGCAATGGCAATGGTGGTAACGGAGCAAATCGTTCCCAATGGCAAGGCTCGCATCGTTCAGGCGGCGGCAATGGTGGCGCAGGATCGCGCCCATCGGCAGAGTCGCGCTTTAACGCAAACCAAGCTGCAAGCTTCCAAGCAGCGGCTGCAGGTGCTCCAAACGCAGGCCCATCCAGGGGTGGTCGTGGTCGCGCAGGAGCTGCAGGTGCATTCGGTCGCCAAGGTGGAAAGTCCTCTAAGGCTCGCAAGAATCGTCTTGCAAAGCGCAGGGAATACGAAGAGCTTAAAGCACCAGTTATTGGCGGCGTGCGTATTCCTTCGGGTAACGGCGCTACGATTCGCCTTCGTCAGGGAGCAACGCTTTCGGATTTGGCAGAAAAGATTGATGTAAATCCAGCAGCTTTGGTTACTGTTTTGTTCCATCTTGGAGAGATGGCAACAGCTACGCAGTCTTTGGATGAAACAACATTCCAGATTCTTGGCGAAGAAATCGGCTGGAATATTAGCCTTGTTTCTGCAGAAGAGGAAGATAAAGAGCTTCTTCAGCAGTTCGATATTGACTTAGACGAAGAAGAGCTTCAAGAAGACGATAATCTTGTAACTCGCCCTCCAGTTGTTACTGTTATGGGCCACGTTGATCACGGTAAAACTCGCTTGCTCGATACAATCCGTAAGTCGAATGTTGTAGCGCGCGAAGCTGGCGGCATTACGCAGCGCATCGGCGCTTACCAAGTTACAGTCACCTTAGACGGCGACAAGCGCAAGATTACGTTCTTGGATACACCAGGCCACGAAGCGTTTACAGCTATGCGTGCTCGTGGTGCGGAGCTTACAGACGTTGCAATTCTTGTTGTTGCAGCAGACGACGGCGTTATGCCTCAGACTGTTGAAGCAATCAACCACGCACAGGCTGCTCACGTGCCTATTGTTGTTGCAGTAAACAAGATTGATGTTGCTGGAGCAAACCCAGATAAGGTGCGCGGTCAGCTTACAGAGTACGGTCTTGTGCCAGAAGAATACGGCGGCGACACCATGTTTGTGAATATTTCCGCAAAGCAGGGGACCAACGTAGATAAGCTTCTTGAGGCTGTTCTTTTGACTACAGATGCGGAGCTTGATCCTAAGGCGAATCCAAACATGGACGCTCGTGGCGCAACTGTTGAAGCTCGCTTGGATAAGGGTCGCGGTGCTGTTGCAACCGTTCTTGTTCAGCAAGGTACGCTTAAAGTCGGAGATTCCATTGTTGCAGGCACGTCTTATGGTC
>CAMXWX010000020.1 GCA_947252975.1 uncultured Gardnerella sp. | reverse complement strand
TGCAAGGGGTAGAAGTGGTCTCTCATAAAGAGCAGTATGATGCTGATAGCTTGACTGTGCTTGAAGGCTTAGACGCAGTTCGTAAGCGTCCAGGCATGTATATTGGCACTACAGACAGTCAAGGTTTAATGCATTGCCTTTGGGAGATTATTGACAACGCAGTTGACGAAGCTTTAGCTGGAGCTTGCGATCATATTATTGTTACTCTTCACGACGATGGATCTATTGAAGTTGCAGATAACGGTCGTGGTATTCCAGTAGACGTTGAGCCTAAAACAAAACTTACAGGCGTTGAAGTTGTTTTAACTAAGCTTCATGCTGGAGCAAAGTTTGGCAACGCTTCTTATAATGCTGCAGGCGGTTTACATGGTGTTGGATCTTCTGTTGTAAACGCTTTAAGCTTGCGTTTAGATGTCGAAGTTGATAGAGACGGTAAAACGCATCATATGGCGTTCCATCAGGGACATCCTGGAGTTTATAGTGATGCAGATCCAGAGCATCCATCTCCTGCTTCTCCGTTTAAGCGCACGCGAAAAAATAAGCCTACTGAGCTTGAAATTATTGGCACTGTTTCGCCAAAAACTACCGGCACTCGTGTACGCTACTGGGCGGATCCAGAAATTTTTAACTCGACTGCGCATTTCAGCTATGAACAGCTTATTGCTCGCGTGCGTCAAACAAGTTTCCTGGTTCCAGGCTTAAAAATTACTGTTATTGACGAGCATGTGCCTGAAGGTGAATCTGCAAATATTGAAGAAATTGATTCTCCAGAAGACAATGTTATAGAAGATAATGCTGCAGAAGATAATCTTCTTGAAAACCAGTCTGATAATAGCGATGACTCTGTGCCTGAATTTGAAGAATTAGAATCTGAAACAACATTAGAAGATGAAGATGATTCTGAAGATGAGACTGAAAATATCGCGAATGAAGATGCTGAATCTGAAGAATCAGTTGCACAATCTGTTGCAAATGCTGAGTCTGCTAACTCAATGCAAAATAAGCATCATCCTCGAGTAGTTGAATTTTTGCATAATGGTGGCGTCAAAGATTTCGTTGATTTTCTTTCAAAAGGTGAAGCAGTATCGGATATTTGGCGTATTTCTGGCGAAGATACATATGTAGAAGAAACGCAAGCTGTTGATTCTGCAGGAGATTTACATGCTCAACAAGTAACGCGTAAGTGCGGCGTTGACATTGCAATGCGTTGGGTAAATGGCTACGATTCAACGATTATTAGTTTCGTAAACGTTGTTGAAACTCCTGGCGGAGGTATGCACGTTGACGGATTCTTGCAAGGATTGACTAAGCAAATTCGTAAAGCTGTTGAAGACAACGCGCGCAAACTAAAAGTAAATCTTAAAGATTCGAATACGAAAATTGAGCGAGACGACATTACAGCAGGATTGGTAGCAGTCGTAACTGTTCGCATTGCTGAGCCTCAATTCCAAGGTCAAACTAAGGATGTTCTTGGAACCGCACAAGTTAAGCCAATCGTTACTAAAATGACTGATGCTCAATTTGGCGAAATGATTACTGGATCTAAGCGAGGATTCAAAGAGCAGTCTGCTAGGGTTTTGGAAAAAATCGTTTCCGAAATGCATGCGCGTATTCAGGCGCGTAAAACTAAGGAAGTTACGCGCAGAAAGAATGCGCTTGAGTCTGCTTCAATGCCACCAAAACTTTCTGATTGCCAGCCTGGAAACGACGATGTTGCAGAACTTTTCATCGTCGAGGGTGATTCTGCACTTGGCACTGCAAAAGCTGCTAGGAACTCTGCTTTCCAAGCGCTTCTTCCAATTCGCGGTAAGATTTTGAACGTGCAAAAGGCAAGTCTTGCACAAATGCTTTCAAACAAAGAGTGTGCTGCAATTATTCAGGTTGTTGGAGCGGGATCGGGCGCAAGTTTTGATATTTCGCAAGCGCGTTATAACAAGATTGTTATGATGACTGATGCTGATGTTGACGGCGCGCACATTCGTATTTTGCTGCTGACGCTGTTCTATCGTTATATGCGTCCGCTTATTGAGCACGGTCATGTTTATGCTGCAGTGCCGCCTCTTCACAGAATTGCGCTTGCTGGAAAGCGAAAGGGTGAGTATATTTATACTTATTCAGACGACGAATTGGCTGGAAAGCTTGATGATTTGCAAGCTAAGGGCATTGATTTTAACAGCGATATTCAGCGCTATAAGGGCTTGGGCGAGATGGATGCGGATCAGCTTGCAGACACTACTATGGACCCTAGAACCCGTATGCTTCGAAGGATTCGTATGGAAGATGCTCAGCAAGCGAGCGAAGTATTCGATTTGCTGATGGGTGATGATGTTCCTCCGCGCAAGCAGTTTATTGTTGATAACGCTGATGACTTTGATCGTTCCAAAATCGATACCTGATGTCGGCATGTTGTTTGCGTTGCTTTATGTCGCCTTGTATATTTATATTCCTTTATATTGCTTTATGAAGGCGTGTTTGCGTTAGAAATATGAAGTACTAATGTTTGGGAATTTTTATGATTAACCTTCTTCTTGCTGTTATTTATCTTGCTTTCATCAGTTTGGGTTTGCCGGATGCTCTTCTTGGAGCTGCATGGCCTACTATGAGTCACGATATTGGTGCGCAAATTTCTTGGGCTGGCGGAATATCAATGGTTATTTCTGCAGGAACAATTATCTCTGCATTACTTTCGAACAAACTTACGTGCAAATTTGGCCCTGGGAAAGTTACGCTTATTTCAGTTGCTCTAACAGCTTTAGCGCTACTAGGTTTTTCTTTTGCTCCGAATTATCTTGTGCTTATTTTTCTAGCTATACCCTACGGTTTAGGTGCTGGAGGAGTGGATGCGGCTCTTAATAACTACGTTGCAGTGCACTATGAGAGTTGGCATATGAGCTGGCTTCACTGCATGTGGGGAATTGGTGCTTCTGCAGGTCCTTATATTATGGGTTTTGCGCTTTCGCATGGTCAAAGATGGACTGCTGGATACCAGTATATTGCCGTTATGCAGATTGCTTTAACACTTGTGCTGCTCATGAGTTTGCCGTTGTGGAAAAACAATAAAAAGAATGAATTGAATAAGATCGTTGAGTCAAAAACAAAATCTTTTGAAAAGGTATCTTATGCGGGAATTTTGCGCATTCCAGGAGCTAAAAATATACTTATTATGTTCTTTTGCTATTGTGCGTTGGAACAAACTGCAGGCTTGTGGGCTAGTAGTTACATGGTTTTGCATGGAGGAGTTAGCCGCATTGTTGCAGCTGGTTGGGCAAGCCTGTTCTATGTTGGTATTACGGTTGGTCGTTTTGTAAGCGGATTTCTTACTATGCGTTTTAACGATGCAACCATGATTCGTATTGGGCAGTGCGTAATGCTTATGGGCATTCTGGTGTTGCTGCTGCCTTTGCCGAATCATATTGAGCTTGTTACAGGATTCATTATTATTGGACTTGGTTGCGCTCCTGTTTATCCATGCATCATTCATTCAACTCCGCATTATTTTGGTGCTGATAAGTCTCAAGCAATTGTTGGCATGCAAATGGCAAGCGCATACATCGGCTCTATGGTAATACCTGCGATTTTTGGAATAGTTGCACAGAATGTTTCCATGATGCTGCTTCCAGCTTATTTGCTTATTCTTCTCGCTGTAATGACTTTTATGCATGTGCGTCTGATGCGCGTTTATGCATTAATCTCTTATAATAAAATTAAGCCCTTAAAAAGTTGAAATACTACAACTAGAAGGGCTTAATTTATTGATAAGCAAATGATTAAGCGTTTTTTAAGTGCTAATATTATTTGCTTTACAACGTCAAATTTTTAACTACAAGGTTTTTATAATATCGAACCTTAACCAATTTAAAGGTTCTTCAATCTTGTAATAAACATTGTCGTCGTCTGGAGCTGGCGCGAAAGGCACTGGCTTGTTCTTTTTCGTTGGCACAAACGGGCTAGTTGGATAATCGGGTCCAGTAACTCCATCAGGAATAGCTACTTGTGTTTTATCGTACAGCTTTGGATCTCTTCGCATAATGAATGGTCGGCTAAAATCAGGCTTATTTTTCCCTTTGCCTTTAAAGTATCCGCTCTTTTCAAGTTCATCAAATTTTGTATTTACAGGAACAAGCACAAAGAAATCATGCATTTTGTAGGTTAATCCTGTATTAGCATCTTTGTTAGAACCTTTATACATTCCTTGATCATCAAATTTTTCAGGGCTGTTTTCTGCGTTTATATCTTTACCATGTTCACAAACTCTTACACCTGGTGATGGGGAAAATATATTGTTTCCGCAAGATGGCAAATCTAATCCTTTGTAGAATTCTACTGCGCCAGTATCGCCGGAAAGTAAATGATTTTTCATCATATCATTCATAGGTAATTTTTTATCGTATAGAATAGATCCAGATATATCTTGCGAATAGTTATTCATGCTAAGATAATTTTCATCACTTATCATAATAGGCTTAGCTCCATCATTCATGAGATCGCCAACGCGTGTCCCTAACACAACTGTAGATTCACCTTCAACAAACGATGGCATTTCATTGAAGTATAAGCATTCGCCGCCTTTATTACACCAAACTCCTGCAATTGGAGAAAGGCCTTTTGTTACGCGGACATCAGCATTATTTATTCCGTCCAGATGCTCTTTTTTAGTTAGTACTTCTTTTGTTTCACTTGCATCAACACCGTAGTATAGAGTAACCTTTTTTACTTCTTTCAAATTTTCTTCACCCAATGCAGGGTAGGAGCCCACAATTTTATCAATATAATTACGAGAAGAAAATCGTGGTTTTAATTCGTATTTCGTTATTCCAACTTTTTCCAGTATTTGTTTTGCGCTGTCTATATCTTTTCCTAACAAGTCTGCAGGTACTACTTTTTTGTTGCATTTACTAGCAATAGCAATATGCATATTGTCACCTTCGTAAGCTGCATTAAAAGCTTCTCCGGGCATAGGATAAGTTGAAATAATGGTTCCAGGCTTTACTGTTGCAGGAACTTTATGAACTTCTACTTTTAAGCCCATTGCTTTTACTTCGTCAGTAATTTCGTCTACAGTTTTCCCAATAACGTTTTTTGGCATACCTGGACCAAGAGATTCCACAACTGTTATTTTTGTGGAATGATTAACCTTACTACCTGGTTTAATGCCTTTTAATGAAATAAAAGAACCTTTTTTGCGTTTATTAAGTTCCCTAACAATTTCTACTTTAAAACCTTTTGAGCGTAAATTCGTTGCAGCAGCTTGAGCATTTGTATCTTTAATCACTGGCACTGTGACCATACCTGAATTTGGCTGTACTTGCGTTATGTAATAAATCGTTCCAGCGGTCGCAACTATAGCTAGAACTATTATTGCGCAAATAATTGATATGAATGCGCCTTTTTGCTTATTATTTTTATTACTTTTATTAGTTTCTTCTTGCAACTCTTGAGCATGTGTTTGTTGCTCTACTTGATTTATTTCTTGTTCTTTAGTTTTATCTTCGTAATTTTCGTTAGGCGTACCGCATTGTTCGCAAAACTTTGCATCGTCTACCATGCTACTGCCGCAATGAGTGCAAAATGACATATTTTCCCTTTCTCTTTAAAAAATTTACCTAATTTTTAATAGCTTTAGTTTTATATTATCTATTTTCTTATTGGTGACTAATCACTAATAATTTTCTAAAAATTGTTCGTAATGCTATCCAATATGTGCAATTGGGGAAACAAGCTCAGTTCCAGAAGCATCCCTACGCATATCTGGTTTAGGTAGCTCAACATTGCTTCCGCCTTCTGTAACGGCTTGCAATGGATAGTATCCAACGTACGCGTGTATCAACGTATCTTGACCTTTAAGGAATCTTTGCGAGCGCACGCCACCAGTTGCGCGACCTTTTGTTGGGTACATGTCAAATGGAGTAATCTTTGCAGAACCGTTTTCGGTTCCAGGAAGAGCTTCACTGTCTCCAGCAACGGTGAACACTACTGTTCCAGAAGCGGAGAATAAACCATTTTCGCCTTCTTCGTAATGCCACTCTATTGATTTTTCTGGCACTACTGCGAAGGTTGCAACTTTAGCGCCTTCTGCTAAACGAATACCTGCCATTCCGCCTGCTGTACGTCCTTGTGGCCTAACTTGTTTAGCGTCAAAAGTAAGTAATGAAGAATCACTACTAATGAACACAAGTCTGTCGTTGTCTTCCGCTGGGGCTGCAGCAATAACGGTGTCGTCGTCTTTTAAGTCAATTATGCTCCATGAATCCATGGTAGTTGGAGCTTCAAAATTCCATCTTTTAACTACACCGTTTCGTGTGCCGATTGCAAGTGGAGTAGCGTTTTGTGAGGCATCAAATGCTATTGCTGAAACTACATGTTCTCCTCTTACTGGATCCGTGCTTTGTGTGGAAGTTAGCAATTCTTGTGCTTTTACTCCATGGCTGAGCAGCGCAGGTTTTCCTTCTTCATAGTTAAGTTGTGGCAAATCTGCAACATGAGCTAGAACTAGTCGACCAGATGAAGTAACAAGAGCACAAGTTGAACGCGTTGTTGTCGCAAACATTGTTTTACAAGGAGTGTTAAATACGTTGTTATTGTGCGAATTCCAATGTTCTAACACTGCAATGCTTGTTCTGGCAATTAACCCTGAAGTACTTAATGCTACTGCACAAGGCTCGTCACTTAATTGCATTGCAACAGAAGATGCGTCAGCTTCTCCAGTTTTACGAGCTGCATTAGCTGCTGCAGCCAAATCTGCTTGAGTTGAAGTAATTTTATTTGCTGATTGCACAGCTTTAATCGCAATATCCTCACTGTTTTTATTTATGCTGGAGGCTACTGGAGTAAAACTACCATCTTCATTTTCGTCAAGCAAAATTGTTCTGCGTGGAGTATCCCATTGTTTAACTGCAGTATCCATATCTGCTATTACGACGTTGTCGAGTTTCGCTTCAGAACTTAATATTTGATTTAGCTCTTCAATTTTTTTGAGCAAATCGTCGCGTTCAGCTTCGAGCTCTATTCGGCTCATTTTAGTAAGTCTGCGAAGACGTAAGTCAAGAATATACTGTGCTTGAATTTCATCAAGATCGAATACTTTAATTAACTTAGTTTTTGCACTATCTGCATCTTCAGATGAACGAATAACCTGAATTACTTCATCAATATCAAGAAGTGCAAGAAGCAAGCCATCAACCAAGTGTAAGCGTTCTTGAGCTTTTTTGCGCCTAAATTCGCTGCGTCTGCGTACTACTGTTCTGCGGTGAGAAATCCAAACGTCTAATAGCTCTCTCAATCCCATTGTGTGAGGTCTGCCGTCAACAAGTGCAACATTGTTAATAGTAAAGCTCTCTTGCAAAGGAGTGTGCTTAAAAAGTTGAGCAAGCACAGCGTTAGGATCAAAGCCTGTCTTAATCTCAATAACAATACGAGTTCCGTTATGTCGATCTGTTAAATCAATAGCACCTGAAATACCGTCTAATTTTCTTGATTTAACTCCTTGAGAAATTCTTTCCAAAACGCGTTCTGGTCCAACCATAAACGGAAGTTCTGTAACAATAATAGCTTTTTTGCGAGCAGTAATATTTTCTATATGTGTTGTAGATCTTGTAGTGAATGCTCCGCGACCTGTTGCGTAAGCTTCGCGAATGCCACTTCGACCAATGATAATTCCTCCGCTAGGCCAGTCAGGTCCTGGAACTAGTTTCATAAGATCATCTAGGGTTGCGTCAGGATGTTTCATAACATATTTTGCTGCAGCAACTACTTCTCCTAGATTATGTGTTGCCATATTAGTTGCCATGCCTACAGCAATTCCAGAAGCGCCATTTACTAAAAGATTTGGAATAGCTGCAGGAAGCACAGTAGGTTCTTTTAGTTTATTGTCGTAATTTGGTACGAAATCAACTGTATCTTCGTTGATATCCGCGTTCATACCTAGTGATGCAGGAGCTAAACGCGCTTCTGTGTATCGAGAAGCTGCTGGACCGTCGTCAAGAGAACCAAAATTACCGTGTCCGTCAACAAGTGGCAAGCGTAGGGAAAATGGTTGAGCTAAGCGAACCATTGCCTCATAGATTGCAGAATCACCGTGAGGATGAAGTTTACCCATTACTTCACCAACAACGCGCGCTGATTTCATATAAGCATGATCAGGACTCAAATTCATATTGCCCATTTGATACACAATGCGTCGCTGCACTGGTTTCATTCCGTCTCGTGCGTCCGGTAAAGCTCGAGCATAAATAACTGAATAAGCATATTCCAAGAAGGATTTGCTCATTTCTTCGTTCAATGGTGTTTCAACAATATGCTCTTTAACTTTTCTTGGGTCGAAAGCTTGCTGTGTTGAGTGATGGCGTGAGGGCATATTTAGAACTCCTTGGATGACATTACGGCTATCAATCTTACCAATTTATATGCACAAACAGCATGTTTTTGTTGAATTTTTCAGCAATTTGACTAGTTATTTATATAAATATTTGTTATTCGCGTTTTGTTCAATGCAATATAAGTGGTTCAATAGTAAGTATGAGTGCTGAAATACCGTCTGAAAATGATCTTTTACAATTCGTTGGTAATGTTAAGTACGGTGATTTTTCTAATTTCGTAGTTAATGAAGATTTTTCTTATGATTTTAATGAAAAAAATCTTGGTGGAGCGTTACATATATCTTCGGTTCTTCCAGCTTTAAGTGATGCAATAGATGCTCCTGTCAAAACAGCTATTCATAACGATCCACACGCTTTACGAGAAAGCCTTGGTTTCCCTAAATCTAATTCTGCAATTGTAGTGCTAATAGATGGTTTAGGATACTGGAATATTCTTATGCGCAAAGGTCACGCTCCTTATTTACGATCCTTACTTAACGAATCAATAAATCAAAGACCAATTAGCACGTGCGTCCCAAGCACAACTGTTGCTGCAATGGCTACTTTTGGAACAGGCACATGTCCGGGTCTTACTTGTATGACCGGTTACACGCAAAAGAATTCTCAAACTGGTAAACTTGCGCAGCTTATTCAATTTAATGATGCGCCTGATCCGCTAGTTTTGCAGCAAGAGCCAACTATATTTGAAAGTTTAGTTTCTAATGGAGTCCGTGCAGATAGCGTGGGATTACCAAAGTTTGAAAATACTCCTCTTACCAAAGCTGCTTTTCGTGGAGCAAATTATATTACTGCTGGAACTCCTAGAGCTCGCATTCTTAAGGCTGCTAATAGCAGTAAAACTCCAGGTTTAACTTATATGTATTTACGTGACGCTGATAAAACCGGTCATAATTATGGTTGGGATTCTCAGCAGTGGGTTTCTGTTTTTGAGCAAATTGACGAGCAGTTGCGTCTTTTGCGAGCAAATTGTGCTCCTGGAACATTAATTGTTATTACTGCAGATCATGGGATGATTAAATCTGATCCAAATAAGCGAGTTGATATTGCTAAGCATGATAAGCTGATAAAAGGCATATCGATGGTTGGTGGTGAACCTCGTTCTGTAATGTTGTATGCTAACAGTGACGCAAATCCTGAAGATATTATTTACCGTTGGCGTGAATATTTTGGAACTAATGCAATTGTACGCAGTAAAAAACAAGCCATTGACGATGGTCTTTTTGGTTTAGTAAACAACAGGGCAGAGGCTGTTATTGGCGATGTTATTGTGCAAGCTTGTGGAGCTTACACAATTGTTGATTCTCGCATTCAATCTGATAAAGCTATGAGTTTACCTAGCGTTCATGGATCAATGACTCACATGGAAATGGATATTCCGTGCCTCATAGATTTAGTGTAATTAGTGAGTTTTTGCTTCTAGTATTGAAAATGTTTTTATAAATCACAACTTAGCAAATAAAATGTGTGACACTCAAATTTTACTAAGAGTGTCACACATATTGTCAATAAGCGAAAAATTTATTTTTAAACTTCTTATTTAGCTTTCACCAAATAATATTTCATCCCAGCTTGGTACTGCTGCTCTTCCAGCTTTACGTTTATTGTGCTCAGAAGATGATTTTTCTTGACCATTAGCATTAATTTCTTGATTATTTTTAGCAGAATTTTGATTACTTTCAGCAGCATTTTTTTGCAAATTCGTACTAACAATATCTGCTTTTTCAGCATTTTGAACTTTTGCAGCCAATGATTTTTGTGCTTCATTAGACTCATTGACGATTTTGCTATTCGTTTCGTTTCTATTAATAAATTCAGCATCCGGTTGTATTAGCGAAGGCTGCTGAGAATTATCTTCTTTAATAAATTGCGTATTTGTTTTAGTAGAACGCTTAGAATAGCCTTTTTCTAATACTTGCTGTATGTCAGAATTATTGTCCTGATTTTCGAAGGAAGATTGGGCTTGTGCATCTGCAAGTTTGTCACTGTTTCTAAGTTCCCATTGAGAAACAGCTCGTTCGATTCTGGCAGAACGAATAGAATTTCCTGGAAGCTCTTCAGTGTTGAATGGGAAATTAATGCTTACAGTGTCTCTATAAGCTCCACCATATGGAGACTGTTTAGACGTATCCGCTGCATTAACATCTTCACCAAGCAATAATCTAGACGAAGGGTTCGCGCATGTAACAGAGTTGTCATGCATGTTCCATGTCCACTCAGCTTTAATAGTGCGACTAGCAGTTTTGAAAGTAGCAGTAATTCGCCATGGCTCTAATCCTCTGCGCGTTGCTTTCCATTGCACTGTTTCCATGCCAATATGTGCTTTAGCTAACGTTCTTTCAATTAAATCTGCAATAGTGCGCATATTGCTTTGTTTAGGAGCAGGTACTAGAAGGAACTGCTCAATTGCATACTGCTTTTCGGTTTCAACGCCTGCAGAAAAACGCCTAACTTGTGCTTCACTAACGTTGTATCTTTGTGCTACATGTGAAGGTGCAACTCCTGCGCGAATCAATGCCTGAATTTGCGAAATAGGCAATGTTGCATTAGATTGCATAGAATTTGCGCCAGCGTTTGCTGAGTTCTGTTCATCGCTGTTTTTACTCGTAATTTTATGTGAACCAGCGATGGCGCGTTCCAGCGTGTCGTCCACTTGAATACGTAACGGCGTGTTTTCACAAATGAAAATCAAATTACCGTCTGCGTCAATATGGTCGAAACTCGCCTCTTTTGGCGGATTTTCAAGCATTATGCACCACTTTCTTCGCTTTTAACAATACTATTTATACACTTTAGTCCATACACTGCATTCTTTACCATTTTATTTAAAATAAAAAATGTGTAATATACGGGGTAGCATTCGTGTATGCTATGCGCGTAAGTAGCTTTAAAAACGAAAGGACCATAATGGCACAGGATTATGATTCTCCTCGTAGCAAAGATGAGGACGAAGAGTCGTTGGAAGCTTTGAGTAAAGGTTCTCAAAATTCAAGCAGCGATATTGACGATGATGAAAATGCTATTGCTGAAGACTACGAGTTGCCAGGTGCTGATTTAAGTAACGAAGATGCATCCGTAACTGTTATCCCTATGCAAGGCGATGAATTTATTTGTTCTGAATGCTTCTTAGTTAAGCATCGCAGCCAGTTAGCTGAAACTAATGCTGATGGTCAGCCTATTTGCAAGGAGTGCGCAGCTTAAATGGCATATGACGAGACCTATACTGGCCCCGAACAGGTTGAGGTATTAATTAAGTATCTCGATGATGAAACATCTACATTACAGCCGCTTTGCTACGCGCATGCAGGTGATGCAGGTGCCGATTTAAGAACTACCCAAGATTTTACCTTGCGTCCTTTCCAGAGAGCGCTTGTTCCTACTGGAGTTGCTATAGCTTTACCTGCAGGTTATGTTGCTTTAGTGCATCCTCGTTCTGGTTTAGCAGCAAAACAGGGTGTGACTGTGCTAAATGCACCTGGAACAGTTGATGCCGGGTATCGTGGTGAAATTAAGGTTCCTCTTATTAATTTAGATCCTGAGAACACAGTGCAATTCCATAAAGGTGATCGTATCGCTCAAATGGTTATACAACGTTATGTAGAAGCACAATTTATTCCCGCATCTAAATTACCTGAATCTGATCGCTCTGATAAAGGTTTTGGCTCCACTGGCGTACAATAATCTTTTTATAAATATCCGACCGGTTTTTAAAACTGAGTCGGATTTATTGTATGTATTTTTTGTTTTTGTAGTGTATTGAGCGAATTGCAGGTAGGATAGTAAAAGTACCAGGAGGTGCCAAATGGGTGAACTTCAAGAGGATGTAAAAGGATCCAATAGGCTCGGATGTGAAATCAGCGAAGATTCTCGAAATCCATTATTGCCAATATTGAGCATGTGCCAATGGCATCATCCTAATGAGGATATGAGCATTCTTCATAGAGCTTATGATCGTGCTGTAAAGCAGCATACAGGTCAAAGACGCAAATCTGGTGAGCCATACATTATTCATCCTCTTGCTGTAGCTCAAATTCTTGCAGATCTTGGAATGGGACCAATTGTTGTTGCTTCAGGATTATTACACGACACTGTAGAAGATACAGATTACACGCTAGAAGAATGTCGAGCTGAATTTGGCGATACTGTAGCAGGTCTTGTAGATGGTGTTACAAAAATATCCAACATGGAATATGGCGAAAGTGCTCAAGCAGAAACTATTCGTAAGATGGTTGTTGCAATGAGCCGCGATGTGCGAGTGCTTGTAGTAAAGCTTGCGGATCGTTTGCACAATGCTCGCACTTGGAGGTATGTTAAGCCATCAAGTTCACATAAAAAAGCAAGAGAAACTCTTGACGTATATGCGCCTCTTGCTAACCGTTTAGGTATGAATGCAATTAAAACTGAACTTGAAGAGCTGAGTTTTAAAGTACTGTATCCAAAAATTTATAATGAAATTGTTGTTTTAGTTGCTCGTAGAGCAGGTCAGCGCGAAGTTTATTTACGACAAATTCTTGAAGAAATTAATGCAGATCTTGCAGAACAACACGTTAAAGCATCAGTAAAAGGTCGACCAAAAGATTATTTCTCTATTTACCAAAAGATGATCGTTCGAGGTCATGATTTTGCTAATATTTACGATTTAGTTGGCGTGAGAATAATAGTCGATTCTATTCGTGACTGTTATGCAGCATTAGGTGCAGTGCATGCTCGATGGAGCCCTGTTCCAGGACGTTTTAAGGATTACATTGCAACTCCAAAGTTGAATATGTATCAAAGCTTGCATACTACAGTTGTAGGCCCTGGTGGAAAGCCAGTAGAGATTCAAATACGCACATGGGATATGCATAGGCGTGCTGAATTTGGTATCGCAGCGCATTGGAAGTACAAAGCTAATGGTCAGGCTGGTCGCGCTTTAAGTAAGCCTGATAATGATGATTTAAAACGCGAAAATAATATTGATGACAAAAAAGAGCTTAGCGAAGCAGATAATCTTAAGTGGATTCAACAGCTTGCTGATTGGACTAGTGAGACTCCAGATTCAGATGAATTCTTAGGTTCATTAAAGCAAGATCTTGGTGCTTCTGAAGTTTATGTTTTTACTCCAAAGGGGAGTATTGTTGCGCTTCCGCAGGATGCAACTCCTGTTGATTTTGCATATTCTGTGCATACTGAAGTTGGTCATCGCATGATGGGTGCTCGTGTAAATGGACGTTTAGTTCCTCTTGATACGAAGCTTTCAAACGGTGACACTGTAGAGGTACTTACTTCAAAGTCGGATACAGCTGGACCATCACGCGATTGGCTGAGTTTTGTAAAATCTCCTCGTGCTCGAAATAAAATACGTCAATGGTTTAGCAAGGAACGCCGCTCTGAGGCGATTGAAGAGGGCAAGGATGAGCTAACTCGCGCTATGCGTAAACGTAACTTGCCTTTAACTACTTTGATGACGCAGCAGGCATTAATTGGCGTTGCTGATGAATTGAATTTGCCTACTAATGTTGAGTCTTTATATGCGGCTATTGGCGAAGGCCAAGTTTCTACACAGAATGTTATTTCGCGTTTAGTAAAAGATGCGGGCGCTGATGAAGTTGCAGAAGAAGTAGAACAAGAAGCATTGCCTTTACGTCATGTTGAGCGCAGCCATAAGTCTAACGGCGCTTTGGGAGTATCAGTTAAGGGTGTTGGAGACGTTTGGGTAAAGCTTGCAAAATGTTGCATGCCAGTTCCAGGAGATATGATTATTGGTTTTATAACACGAAACCAAGGTGTGTCTGTGCATAGGACTGACTGCCAGAACATGCTCGATTTGCAAAAAACTCAATCAGAGCGCGTTATTCCTGTTCAATGGACTAGCGATAAAGGCTTGTTCTTGGTTAAGGTCCAAGTTGAAGCATTGGATCGACAACATCTTCTTTCGGATGTTACTCGCGTTCTTTCAGATCATGGAGTAAATATTCTTTCCGGAACTATTGCTACAGGCGATGACCGTGTTGCAACAAGTCAATTTACCTTTGAAATGGCAGATCCTCAGCACTTAGCAACTCTACTTGCTGCTATCCGTAAAATTGAAGGCGTTTTTGACGTTTACCGCATTACGGGAGCAAAAGATAGCGCAGAGCCGCGTTTGCGAAAAATGGAACGAGGAGATTTATAAAAGATGGGCACCCCAGCTTTGGAGTGCCCATCTTCGTTTTTGCGCAAATAGTATTTGTTTAATGTAATAAATACGAAAAACGCTTAATTTCAGGCAGTGACAGCCTTCTTCAACAAGGAGCCAGCAGAAATACGTACACCGTAAGAAGCTGGAATCTTGATTGTTTCACCGGTACGCGGGTTGCG
This sequence comes from uncultured Gardnerella sp., assembly GCA_947252975.1. Classification (GTDB taxonomy): domain Bacteria; phylum Actinomycetota; class Actinomycetes; order Actinomycetales; family Bifidobacteriaceae; genus Bifidobacterium. Next base: position 1,729 of record CAMXWX010000020.1, on the reverse strand, counting down.
GCCAGTGCGCTCAGCACGCTTTACGCGTTCTGCGGAGAACAGACCAGTAAGCTTCAAACCTTCACCGGACTGTAAAGCCTCAACGAACACATCCTGGAATGCGTTGACGGCGGCTTCGGCCTGTGCCTTGGTCAGGTTGGACTTCTGTGCGATCTTAGAAACGAGATCAGACTTGTTGTATGCCATGCAGCATCCTTTGTGTCAGGGGACCTTCTCTTCAAAGGTCACGTTCATACTAGATACTAGTACATTTTCCCTACAAATGTAGCCATTTTTGCATTTTTTCTTAATATTTTTATTTATTTTTTGTTATTTTTTATTTAAAACATACTCGTATTAAATCAGATACGATATTTGCTAATAAAAATACACAAATGTTTGTAAATCTCACTTATATAAGCTCATTATTGCTAAGCCACTTCATTGCAAACGCGCCTAACGGAATTCTTAACCAGTAGAACATAAGTCTATACAGAAGGGTGGCAGACAAAGCAACTGTTGGAGGAACACCTACAGTTGTAAAAGCGAAAGTAAGAGAAGCTTCGACAGCACCCAAGCCGCCTGGTGTAGGCACTGCCGATCCAGCAGCGTTAGCAAGTAAGAATAGTAAGATTGTTTCCCAAGGATTTGCGTAATATCCAAATGCAAGTAAAGAAATCCAATAACCCAATCCAATGCATGAAACAAGCACAATAGCACCGAAAGAGCCCGCAATAAGTTGCATAGGATGTGAAATAAGTTCCTTAATTTGACGACCGTAATCAGATAATATTGGCAAATAATGTTTGCGAATTGTTTTACGAGCGGACGGGATAACCATTAAAACACAAACTATAAGAGTGATTATTCCAATGAAAGTAATGAGCATATGAGTAGGAATCATTCCAGAAAGCACATTTTTACCAGTGAAAACGCCTATAGAAAGTAATACCAAAGTTGTCATTAATGCTTGAATAAGCCATACTGCACTAGTAATTGCTGTAGCTTGAGCTGGGGTGTACCCGTTTTTCTTTAATAATTGCATATTTACAAATGCAGGACCAACACCAGCAGGCATAGAAACTGCTGTGAAACCAGAAGCTGCTTGAGATGCAAACAAAACATGTGCAGAAGGTTTTTGATCATCCATGAATGAGCCGAGAGTAATTGCAGATCCAATCCAAGCAAACATGCTGCAAGCAAAGCACATAAATACCATTACATTATCTGCGTGACGCAAGGCAGCAAATATTTCCTGAGGATGCCACTGTGTAGCGATAACAGCAACAGCAACAATTGAAAGAACTAAGCTAACAAAGAAACGTATATTGAAACGAGCTAAACGCACAGTATCATAATCTTCTTCATCTGTGCTTAAAGCAACTGTTTCACTTAGCTTATTGCAAAGATTTTGGAAAACTTTTTTATTCCAAGATGGCAAAGATCTCGTAGAAGCAGGAATAGCGGCTTTTTGCATAAAAGGCAATAGCGCAGATAACTTTTCTACACCCCATGTGTTAATAGCAGCTTTAAGAGCGGTGTCAATATCTGTGCAAGATGCAATAAGCGTTAAAAGCTGAACTTTATCAAGTGCAATATTTGTATCATCGCTGGCAACATCGCCATTTTGCCAACCTGCAATAACTGGGGTTCCATCTTCAAGCCTAGCAATAGTTTCAGGAGTGATGCGTCTATGCGTAATACCGCGAGTATTAGCAGCATCTACGTAACGCATTAATTTTGCTGCATC
>CAMXWX010000019.1 GCA_947252975.1 uncultured Gardnerella sp. | reverse complement strand
ACGCCTTATCTGCCTGCTCGGAGCCAACTGGCAAGTAAGAAACAAGCACGTCTACGTGCAAATCGCGCAAAACCGCTGCAACATTTACAGGCTCTTCATTAGACTCCTCAATCATTTGCTTGTAGTAGTCGCCCAAGCCATCGTAAGTAGGGCCGCGCTGCACTGTAACACCAAGATTAGGCACGTCTGCAAAGCGAATCGTGTTGTTTTGCGAAGCATAAATCGCCTCGCTTAAGTCATGGCCAACTTTTAACGAGTCAACATCGAAAGCGGCTACAAACTCAATGTCTCGCACGCGGTATTGCCCAAAAACAGCATGCATTAATCCTGGAATTTTATCGCCATCATTGGCATTTTTGTAGTATTCAACGCCTTGAACCAACGACGAAGCACAATTGCCAACACCGGCAATGGCAACGCGGATACTCATATAAACTCCTTAACAAAAATCATCGGCACAAAAACGCCGCACTAATACACTTTTATAATACTAGCTTTTACAAATATTACATACGATATTGCATATGATTGAAACGATATTACATATGATTACATATGGCTAAAATTCCTCATTACGCATGATTACGCACGATTACATATGGTTAAAATTCCTCGCCAAGCGCTAACTTGGATTGTATGGTTGCAAATAGTAATGGACGAAATTCGCACTCTTCTAGCCAAAGGCGCACTATAAGAAGCGCGGGCGATGGCACTGGAGCTGGCGCTGGCGCTGGCGCGCGCACAAGGCGACCACACAACCGCTCATACAATCAACAATACAATCGCAGAAGCCACAGAAGAATCCAAAAAAACTTTAGAACAAAACATCCGATTATTTTTTGGGCGCTAATCGTAATTTTTACGCCAATAATCCTTGGAATTTTAACGGTTGCGTGGATGTACGTAACAACAGACATTCCGCAGCCAGACAAAATCGCAATGGCGGATAAAACAAAGGTTTACTACGCGGATGGAAAAACGGAAATCGGCAGCTTTGCAGAGCAAAATCGCGAAATCATAAATTGCTCCGTTCTAAAACCATATGTTGGAAACGCAATAATCGCAAGCGAAAACAGGTCATTCTACAAAGACGGCGGAATAGATCTTAAGGGAATTGGGCGCGCAATAATCCACAACGTAACGTCTAAAGGCAGATGGGGCGGCTCTACGATTACGCAACAATACGCGGAACGCTACTATCTTGGCGAAACAAAAACATATTTAGGCAAGCTGCACGAGGCCATTCTTGCGCTAAAAATCGCGCAAACACAAGACAAAAACACCGTGCTGTGCAATTACATGAACACGATTTATCTGGGCCGCGGAGCGTACGGAATCCAGGCGGCAGCAAAAGCGTACTTTGGCGTGGAAGCGAAGGATCTTACGCTATCTCAAGCGGCAATGCTGGCTGGAATAATCCCTGCGCCAAGCAGCTGGGATCCTGCAATCATGCCTAAAGAGGCGAATATGCGATTCAAGCGCGTGCTAAGAATCATGCTTAAAGACAAGTACATTACAAGCGAAGAATACAAAAACGCAAAAATGCCGCAAACCATTAATCAAACCAAGCAAAACATGTACGCAGGGCCGCAAGGATACCTATTGCAAATGGTTCGCAGCGAGCTTACAAGCGGCGGCGCGTTTACAAAAGAAGACCTAGACACAGGCGGATACCGCATTATTACAACAATCGACAAAGCTAAGCAGGATTTAATGTTTAACGTTGCAAGCCCGACTGCTGGCGCGCGCGGAATTACGCCGCAAGGAGTGCAAACGGGCGCAATGAGCGTAAATCCTAAAGATGGGTCGATTATATCTGTGTACGCAGGCGACGACTACCTTTCTAAGCCGCTAAATAACGCCACTCAAGCGCTTTACGAGCCTGGAAGTACCATGAAGCCGTTTGCGCTGATTGGCGCGATTCAGGCTGGCACGAATCTAAACACGCTGTTTAATGGAAATACTGGTCTAAAGTTTAAGGGAATCGACAAGCCAGTAAACAACTTTGCAAACACAAATTGGGGAATGATCAACCTTTATAAAGCAACAGCAAACTCTGTGAACACGCCATTTATGGCTTTGCAAGAAAAGCTTGGGCAAAAAGGCGTGGCAAATACGGCTGTTATGGCTGGTCTAAACGCGCAGCGCGTTAACGGCAAGAATCCGTTTACTGTTCTTGGAAACGACCCCGTGCATATTAGTGAGATTGCGCGCGCGTATTCGACGATTGCAAACCAGGGGCGCAGGCCAGATTTGCACATTGTTTCTAGCGTTAAGAACCCAGACGGCAAAGAGTTTTATAGGGCGCCGACCGTTGGAAAACAGGTGTTTGCGGCGGCAGACATGGCGCTTGCTATTAAGGCCATGCAAGGCGTTGTACAATACGGTACTTCGCCAGAGGTTAGAGGCGTTGGAAAGCCGATTGCTGGAAAGTCGGGAACCGCTAACGATGCTTCGGCGTGTAGTTTTGTTGGATTTACGCCAAGCGTTTTGACCGTGTTTGCTATTTGGAATCCAGATGCGCAAGGAAATCCTTTGCCTGTGCCAACTTTCCGCGGATACCCTGGAGGAATCGGATATTCGGCGCATTTGTTTACGCGATACATGCGCGCGGCTCTGGCTGGAACGGCTGCGGAAAAGTTCCCAGAGGCTAAAGATAACGGCAAAATTGGAGGTGTTGACGGCACTTGGGGGCTTGGCGGAAGCAAACGCGACTTTGCTGACGACGATAGCGAAGTTGCGAATGGCGAAAATAAAGAAGATAGTTCGAGTAGCAAAGATAAAGATAAAGAAAATAGTGCAAGTGGCGCAAGTGGCGCTAATAAGGAAGATAGTTCTAGTAGTGAAGATCGTGCGAATGGCGCGAATGGTTCTGGGGCGAATGGTAACAACGGCTCGGCTGGCAGTGGCACTACTAGTGGCGGAAGCGCTGGCGATGGGTCTGGCGCAGCATCATCTTCTGGAAGCGGCGGAGCTAACCAAACGCAAAGTGGCGGCGATTAAGCTGTATTTTCCCGAGAATATACGTAAATTGGGTCAAATTTGGTACAAAGTGCGGAGTTATGTTCCGCTTTTTGTACGTGATTTAGGCCAAATATGGTACAAAATCGGGAAAATCCGTATTAGTTACTGAGCAATGCGATCAATAATGTAGCGCTCAAGCGCTTGCGGCGTAAGGTCTTTATAGCCGTCTAAGTCTGCAAACTGCGAACCGCCGCTAACGTCTAAGTTAGAATACGCTCTTTGCGCAAGAGTGGTCGCCCCCGAAGCCGCTGCCGACTTTAGCCCTGCAAACGAATCCTCAATCGCAATGCAATACTTCATGTTTTGCGCGCTAATGCCAAGCAGCCTACCTGCAGCCAAATACGGCTCGGGGCTTGGCTTTGTAGCATACCCATCGTCTCCGCAAACAAAACCAGCAAACGCACCTTTAGGCGCATGGTTCACAATATTTTCAACAAGTCGCCTTGGTGAATTGCTCACTAAAATCGAAGGGATTTTTACATCGGCAAGCTTTTGCAAAAGATCTAGAACGTCTGGCACCCATGGAACTTCCACGCTTTCGCGCTCTGCAACATAGTCCACCATTGCGTTGCCAATCTCTTCAACGCCCATCTTTGTTCCGCGCGCAATCATAGCTTCGGCAACGTCTTTTAGAGAACCGCCCGAGTATTGCCATGCAAGCTCTTCGCTCCACTCGCCGCCGTGTTTCTTTGCGATTTGTATTTCGGACTCGTGCCAATACGGCTCGGAGTCGATTAGCGTGCCGTCCATATCCCAAAAAACTGCTGCCAACTTGCGATTTGTGGCGTTTTGCGCTGCTGTTGTGTTTAATGCCATTAATACCCTTTATTTTGTAGCTTTTAGCTTTACATATGCAATATTTATATTTTATATTTAAGCATTTGACTAGTATTTAGAAAAATCTAAACTAATGTTTATATAGGCACTTGTTAGCGTAGTCGCTATAGACCAAACGCGCGCCACAAAACAATCGACTTATCGTCTTCTAAATCATTGCTTGCATAATCATTGTATTGCGAATAGCCATTCGCGCCTCTTGCATAAGAAGACGGCAACTCGCGCTGAGGCACACGAATATCTCGACGCCAATCCTTTGCGCGCTGCGAGCGCTGAACTTCCACAATATTCCCGTCTGCACTCGCTGCAAAAATGTTTCGCTCCGCACTCGCCGCCTCATCCACCAATCGCCTCACTTGCCTTTTAAGCTGGCGATTTTCTTCTTGAAGCTCCAAAATCCGCATAATCCCAGCAAGATTCACGCCGTTTTCTTGGCTCAGCTTTTGCGTTTGCACAAGCCTATCTATGTCTCTAAGCGAGTATCTTCTGGCTCCGCCTTCTGTGCGCTGCGGCATAATCAAGCGCAATCTATCGTACTGCCTAAGCGTTTGCGGATGCGTGTCGGTTAGGTTGGCTACGTGACTCACGGTAAAAATCGGCATGTCGATTTTAAAGCCCACTTCGTCCGCGCCGTCAAGCGTTGCATTTCCGCGCACTAGCGCCACTGCACACATCTCATACAGCGCCCTAATTTGGCGATCCAACCTAGCCATTACTTTCCTTTCTACACGCAAACGCTATTCCCACGAGCAATTGCTACGACTACGAGCAAACACAAAACGCAAACGCTAAGCAATTTGTTGCTATGCGCGCAAATCCTTCACTTCTTGCTCGTAATCTTCGCCACACGCCTTTTCAAACTCTTTTGCAGCATGTTTTACTGCCATTGTTGACTTTTTTGGAACGTGTATTTGCGCAATTCCAACAAACGCGCCATTTTTGCCTGGCACGCCTGCGCCTTCTACGCGTATTCTGCTGCCGCTCGAAGTTCCAGATGGCACCTTAAACACAATCGGCTCGCCGTCTACGTTTTTAAGCGTGACTTTTGCTCCGTGCACAGCTTCGCTTAAAGTGAGCGGCAAAGTGGCCACTAAATCGCATCCTTCAATCGAGAATTGCTCCGACTTTTCCACTTGCACTTGCAAATACATGTCTCCAGAAGCGCCGCCAAACTTTCCTGGCTTGCCTTTTGACTTTAGGCGGATTTTTTGCCCGTCTTTTACGCCTGCAGGAATGTGAGTTTTGAACGATTCTCCGCCCGATCGAAGCGAAACTGTAGCGCCTTTAAACGCCTGCTTAAACGTTAGTTTTATAGACGTTGTAATGTCTTCACCACGTTCAGGCGCGTTTTGCGTAGCAGATTGAGCAGATTGAGCGTACTGCTCGTAATCCGCTCCGCCAAATCCTGCTTGCGATGATTGCGCGCCAGCGCCGCCTGTAAACATGGAGAATATGTTTCCCATATCTGGACCCGCGCCGCTTGTGGAGAATCGCACTCGTGAGCCGCCGCCCATTGGCGATCCGCCAAACATAGATGAGAAAATGTCGCTGAATCCGCTTGCGTCGAATCCACCTGCGCCCGCGCCGCCAGCGAATCTTGCTCCGCCTGCGCCGAATTGGCGAATCGCATCGTAGCGAGCGCGCATCTGCTTATCTTTCAAAACGTCGTACGCTTCGGATACGTCTTTGAATTTTTCTTCTGCTTCTTTAGTTTTGTTTAAGTCTGGGTGATATTTTCTAGCGAGTTTTCTGTACGCTTTTGTGATTGCGTCTTCGTCGGCGTCTTTGGAGACTCCGAGAATCTTGTAAAAATCTTTGGCTAGCCATTCATTCTCAGCCATTTAAGCTCCTTTTTCTTTGAGCCACTGGCATTTATCTAAACAACTTATATCTAAATAACCTACTCGCGCTGACTGTTTAGAATCTAAACCGACAACACGAGTAGGCATGGGATTTGCAAGTAGACGTTTGATTGCAGCGAGTGAGCTAAACAATCCAAACAAGCGCTGACATTAGCGATGTTTCACGCATTGTTTCACGATGTTTCATTCTGCGCACACTGCTATGCATTGCTTGGAGACGCCACTACGACTCTCGCCGCGCGTATAACGCGATCGCCAATCCTGTAGCCCGACTCCACAACAACGTCAACCGTTTCCTTCGTAGCATTTGCATCTGGCTTGTGTAGAATCGCATCGTGCTTTGTTGGGTCAAAGTCTTCGCCCTTTTCGCCAAACTTTTCTACGCCAAACTTTTCAAACGCCTTGTCTAATTTTGCGGCCACGGCTTTGAACGAATCGTCCATTGCGCCGTGTTCGCGAATCCTATCAATGTCGTCTAAAGCTGGCAATAAAGCCGTAAGCACGTCTGTTATTCCATGCTGCCTGAACCGATCTTGCTCCTTGGCTGCGCGATTGCGGAAGTTAATGAACTCTGCTCGCTCGCGTTGCAACGCTTCCAAATACTCCGCCGCCTCTTTTTTGGCTTTGCCAAGAGGCGTTAAGGAATCTTCTTCGCTGCTTTGAGTATCTGCAGAATTGTTATTTTCTTTAGATTTACGCGCGTTAGATTCATCTGCGGTTGCTTGCGACTTTTCCGTTGCGGCGTCTGCGCTAGCGGCCGCGTCTTGCGTTGCACAATCCGCAGCACAATCCGCCGCCGCATCACTCGCCGCGTCATTCACCGACGCATCGCTAGCAGCTGCAGCGTGCTTCGCTTCGTGCTTTGCCTCATGAGCTTCCTCATGCGCTGCACCCTGCTCCGCAGCGCCATCTGCAGCGCTATAGGCCGCATTATCGGCCGCGTTAGCAGACGCCGCACGCGAATCGCCAGAATCCGAAGGCACGTCTTCCAAACCACTCAAGTAGTCGTTGGCGTTAAACTCGGACATTACTTGTTATCCTTATCGTCCTTGTCGTCGTCCACCACTTCGGCGTCAACCACGTCGTCATCCTTAGAGGCATCTGCATTTGCATCAGATGCAGCACCAGCAGCACCAGCGCCAGCCTGAGCACCAGCACCTGCAGCACCAGCCGCGCCCTGCTGAGCGTAAAGCTGCTGACCAATCTTCTGCGCAGACGTCATAAGCTCGCTTTGTGCGCTCTTAATCTTCTCAAGGTCATCACCCTTCAAAGCTTCCTTCAAAGCATTCACCTTTTCGGTAACTTCCTTAGAGATTTCGTCGGAGAGCTTATCCTTATTGTCGTTCACAAGCTTTTCAGTCTGGTAAGCGAAGGACTCTGCCTGGTTGCGAGTATCCGCTTCTTCCTTGCGCTTCTTATCTTCTGCTTCGTGAGCTTCCGCTTCCTTAACCATGCGATCAATCTCGTCCTTTGGCAAACCAGAACCGCCCGTAATCGTCATGGACTGTTCCTTGCCCGTTCCCTTATCTTTAGCGGAAACGTGCACAATGCCGTTAGCGTCAATGTCGAAAGTCACTTCAATCTGCGGAACGCCACGAGGAGCTGGAGCAATACCCGTCAACTCAAAAGTGCCAAGAGGCTTGTTATCGCGCGCAAACTCGCGTTCGCCCTGGTATACCTGAATCAAAACGGATGGCTGATTGTCTTCTGCAGTAGAGAACACCTCAGATCGCTTAGTTGGGATTGCGGTATTACGCTCAATAAGCTTCGTCATAATTCCACCCTTGGTTTCAATACCCAAGGAAAGTGGAGTTACGTCAATAAGCAGAACGTCTTTGCGGTCTCCCTTAATAACGCCCGACTGCACAGCTGCACCAACAGCCACAACCTCATCTGGATTCACGGACTGGTTAGCTTCCTTACCGCCCGTAAGTTCCTTTACAAGCTCCTTGACGGCTGGCATACGAGTAGAACCACCAACAAGCACCACGTGATCAATCTGGCTTACGGAGATGCCAGCGTCGGAAAGCACGTTGTTAAATGGCGTACGGCAGCGACCGAGCAAGTCGGAAGTCATCTCCTCAAAGTGAGCGCGAGTCAAAGTCTCATCCAAATGCACTGGAGTGCCGTCTGGAGTCATTGCCAAGTACTGCATAGAAATTGATGTGGAAGTAGAAGAGCTAAGCTCCTTCTTTGCCTGCTCAGCAGCCTCCTTCAAGCGCTGCAAAGCAATCTTATCCTTGCTCAAATCAACGCCATACTTGTTCTTAACTTCGCCAACGAGCCAGTCGATAATCTTCTGATCCCAGTCATCGCCACCCAAGTGGTTATCTCCATTAGTTGCCTGTACCTGGATTGTGGAGAAGCCGTCGTCATCCTTACCAATCTCAAGAAGCGACACATCGAAAGTACCGCCACCCAAGTCGAACACCAAAATGCGCTCGTCTTCCTTGCCTTTTTCGAGGCCATAAGCCAATGCAGCAGCAGTTGGTTCGTTAATAATACGCAGCACGTTCAAGCCTGCAATCTTACCTGCATCCTTAGTTGCCTGACGCTGAGCATCGTTGAAGTATGCTGGGCATGTAATAACGGCATCGGTTACAGGCTCGCCAAGGTAGGCTTCTGCATCGCGCTTCAACTTCATTAAAACCTGAGCAGAAATCTCTTGCGGAGTCCACTTCTTGCCATCAATCTCAACGGACCAATCCGTACCCATATGGCGCTTTACGGAGCTAATCGTGCGGTCAACGTTTGTAACAGCCTGACGCTTAGCGACTTCGCCAACCAAGATTTCTCCCGACTTGCTGAAAGCCACCACGGACGGTGTTGTACGCGCACCTTCTGCGTTAACAATAACTGTTGGGCTGCCGCCTTCAAGCGTTGCAATGCAGGAGTTCGTTGTTCCTAAATCAATACCTACTGCGCGTCCCATAATATCTCCTAGCTATCTTTATCTATGTACCTTTAATCTATGTACTCAAATTCTTGGCAGCCAGCCTTGCGACTAACCGCTTTTTCTTTTTACAAAACTTGAGTCTAACACACTCAAGTTATTAAAGTCAAGCATTTTTGTGCGCGTTTCGCAAAAACTTAACACTCCCTCGCTCAAGTTTGTGCTTCAAGCGCGCCTTCATATTTAGATTTGCGCGATTCCTTGCTTGGTATTGCGCGATACCTATTGGGTGTGTAGGAGGGCTGGCTAATTCTTGTCTCACAACGCTCCGCCTCTTACGTGTTGTTTGTTGTTGCGGTTGTTCCGATTTGGCTTTGATTTTTTGTTTTTGGTTGAAGTTTGTTTATAGGCGTGAGTAATTGGATTATTTGGTATCGGCTGCCGCTCTTATACTGTTCGACCAAGAATCACCCAGCCCTCTTACGAGTCTGAACAATTGCGTATAGTCTAATCGCCTGAGATTCTCGATTTTTCTTGTAGTGCGTTTGTATCAAAAAACACCAAAATTCAGTACAATCACACTACAGTTTTGCGTGTTTATGTAGTGCGTTTGTATGACGACACGCCGTAAATCAGGTACAATCGCACTACATAGGTTGCATGGATTAGGCCAAATTGGGTAGAGATTCGAGATTTTTCGCCGCTAGCGAGGCGAGCCTCAGCGTCGCTAGATGGTGACTCGCCGAGAGAGCAAGAAAAATCGAGAATCTCGGTGATGAAAGATACGCAAAAGTTCTAGGCATTCAGAAGGTTTGATGTATTTCTCTACGAGCAATAAATAGCGCCAACCTGAAGCCTTAGAATATTAACGTTCATAAGCTATCCGTAAAGGTGTTTCGCTCGCGCGGATTAGCCGCGCTCACGTCTTCGCCGCCGTAGAAGCACACTGTGCTTCTACGCTAAGCGGCTCAGCGCGCCAAATTGCCTTCGCGCGCTACGCTCTTTAGCGCTCAGGCAGGTTGGCGCGCCTGCGAGGAGAGAAATACTCAAACCTCGCGCAATACCAAGTAAAGACGCGAGCGCGGTCTAAGCGAAAAGGCAGGTCCTGTCTCTCGCGCGTTACAGCGCGCTCACGTCTTCGCTTGCGTTGAAAGCACACAGTGCTTTCAACCTTGAGCAAGCTCAGCGCTCCGAATTGCCTTTTCGCGCTACGCTTTAAGCGAAAAGGCAGGTCGGAGCGCAAGCCATTTTGTGCTATATCGGTTATTAGCTACTAACAGACATCAGCGCAAGCGCGCATCACAGCCAACTACCTAGCGTGCTTACGGCGCTTAGCAGACACTCCAAGTCCTGCCAGCCCAACAAACACAGCAGCGAACGCGCTTAACGTTGCGGAATCAACGCCAGTTTGCACTCCCATGTTTCCGCGCAAGTTGCTGCCCTTGTTTGCCTTTGCTGCATTAAGCGCAGCACGAGCCGCACGAAGTCGCATAGTCGCAGCTTCAACCTGCTCCTGTGTAGCATTCGGGTCAGCGAGCACGCGGCGAGCGTTTTCTAGAGCATCATTAAACTCCTTAATCACGCTTGCGTCTACAAGTGCGCCCTTAGAACCCTTAGCGCCATTCGCCGCGCCAGCAGCGCCCGCTCCATTGGCAACGTCCGCAAGCGCGCCATTCACTTCGGCATGCAACATAGACTTATCAACCGCATTCGCATTCGCGTTGTTTGCGCCTGTGCTGCCGCCGTCGGAATCGTCATCACTACCCGAACCAAGCGAGTTGTATAAGTCGATCATCTTCTGCTTTATGCGTTGTAACTTTCTAAGCGCTTCGTCAACCTGGGCCTGCGTAGCGTTTGGATTATTAAGCACAGCATTCGCATCGTTCAGCGCCTTGTTGTACTCAGCTATATCCTTGCTATCTGCAATCAAGAACGGAATCGACTTGCGGAATTCAGGGTCATTGCCCGTCTCTTGGTAGAGCTTGTTCTTATCCGTCTTGTAGCCATCCGTAAGCTTAGACTTAGCATCCTGGAGTTTCTTCAAAGCATCATCAACCTGCTTCTGCGTAGCATTCTTATCGCCAAGAACCTTATTCGCATCCTCAAGCGCCTTCTTATAAGCCTCAAGATCCTTCTTAGATGCGTCATCACCCTTAGCTTGAGCGTTTACGTACTCAGGCGTCTTGGTGAAGTCAGGATCAGCATCCGCTTCAGACTTCAGCTTAGAAGGATCAGTCTTGTAGCCGTCAGTAATCTTCTTCTTGGCGGCTTTCAAGGCGTCTAGAGCATCGTCGAGCTGCTTTTGGGTTGGAGCCTGAGTCATGCCTTCTGGCAGCTGCTTCTTTACGCCACCATTAACAAGATCGAAGGCATTGAGAAGATCCTTAGCAGCCTGGAGCTTCTTCTTATAGTCCGCCATGTCGGAATTGTCGTTGCCGTCAGCACCCTTCTTAGCATCGGCGTTCTTGAACTCTGGAGTGTTCTCGAACAAACCAGCGCGCGAATCGTCGTCGCCGTTCTTAGACTTATCAACTTCTCTTTGAAGATCAACAGGATTGGTCTTGTGGTTAGCAAGAATCTTGTCCTTGATTTCCTTAAGAGCCTTCTGAGCCTCGTCAACTTCCTTCTGAGTTGGGAGCTGATCCTTTGGAACGTCAACTTCCTGTCCATCCTTCGTGACCTTGCCATCGTTCTTGTCGATGAGTTCCTTAGCCTTTGCCAAAGCCTGCTCATACGCTACAAGGTCATCAGGCTTCTTGTCACCTTTGATCTTTCCTTGAAGGTTTTTATACTCAGTGGTGTTCTCGAAGGTAGGATCCTTAGCCGTACCCTTATCATCCTTATCTTCAACTTCATTTTGGAGCTTATCGACTTTGGTCTTGAAGTTGTCGTCAATGTCTTTCTTAGCTTGCTTCAAAGCTGCAAGAGCATCATCAACCTGCTTCTGCGTTGGGCGATCTTCAGGCTTTGCATTTGGATCTGGTTTATTCACCTTGTTGAGGAGTTCCTGCGCAGCCTTGAGCTTTTCGTTGTAAGCTTCCAGCTTCTTGGTTGCGGAGTCATTACCAGTTTTATCTTCTTCCGTCTTCGCCTTTTCAAGCGCATTCTTGTACGCAACCGATGACTCAAACGGAGGAACAACTGGCTTGCCGTCTTGATCCTTATCGCCTACTTCACGTTCAAGCTTAATTGCATCAGTCTTGTACTCCTTAGCAATCTTCTCTTGAGCTTCTTGCAGCTGTTTAAGCAGAGCGTTTACATCTTTTTGAGTTGCTTTTTTCTTCCAATCTTCATCATTAAGCTTTTCGGTAACTTTCTTCAGAACATTGTCGAAGCCAGTTTGCTCACCATCTTTACCCAAGGCAGCTGTAGCACCTTGGTCACCAGCAGCCTTCTTAGCAACAGCATTCTTATACTCAGGCGTATTCTTGAAGTCACCACCTGCAAAATCTTTGGCAGCAGTCAACGGCTCAAGCTTGGTCTTATAGTTGTCAGTAATCTGCTTCTTAGCCGCTTTAAGTGCGTCAAGCGCATCGTTAATCTGCTTTTGCGTTGGATGAGAACTGTTCGTCGCAGCTGGATCTGTAGGATTAGCAGCCTTTGCAAGATCGCGAGCCTTCTTGAGAGCCTCTTTGTAAGCAGTAACATCTGCGTTTTCCGCACCATTGCTTGTCTTAGCTTTAGCATTCTTGAACTCTGGCGTATTCTCGAAGTCGCCTTCAGTAGCAGCAGCATGCTCTGGAGTAGACTTGTTAATTTCTTTCTCAAGATCAGTAGTAACAGTCTTGTACTTCTCAATCTCAGTACGAGCATCATCGAGAGCCTTAAGCGCGGCGTTGATGTCTTTTTGAGTTGGCTTTGCGTCTTGCGGAGTATCTTTATCGTCATGCTTCTTCAAAAGGTCCTGAGCTTTTGTCAGAGCTTCATCATACGCCTTCTTAGCTTCTGCTGCCTTCGTGTTCTTGTCAGTATCAGGAACAAGCTTGCCACCCTCTTCCTTCATGAAGTGAGGATCAGACGCGTTGCGATACGCATCAGAAGTTTGCGTGCCTTCTGTAGCTGCAGGGCCATCTGTAGAGCCGTGCTTGTCAACACTCTCCTTGAGCTTGGCGGTGTCGGTGTTGTACTTGTCAAGCTCTTTGCGGGCATCGTCAAGCTTCTTCAACGCATCATTGACTTCCTTTTGCGTTGCATCAGGTTTCTTGAGCAAGTCCTTTGCGGCATTAAGAGCGTCACCATAGGCAGCTACAGCAGCCTTAGCAGCATTATTCTTATCAGCATTATCAGTGCCGTCATCATTCTTGAAAGCAGGTTGATTTGCATTCTTGAATGCAGGCGTCTGCTGGGTATTGTCATGCTCATTAACAGACTTAAGCAAAGCATCAGTCTTAGTTGCAAACTTATCCAGCGCCTTCGCTGCAGCGTTCATTTCCTTAAGGATAGCGTCAACATCCCTATCCAGAGGCTCGCCGTTCTTGTGCGCCTGAATGTCTTTCAGGTAGTCCTTATCGTTAAGATTGCCATCTTTCTTCGGGGTATTACTATCAGGAACTGGATCCTTTGGCAGCTTGTTAGCAAGCGCCTTGTGCAGTTTCTCTACTGCGGCGTCATACTTCTTTTTAGCTTCTTTTGCTTCTTCGCTCGCATCATCTGCGGATACATTCTTGTATGCTGGGCTCTTTTGTATGGCAATATCATTAAATGCAGCCGCCGAAAGCCTGCTGGTATTAGTTGCATACTTGTCGATGACTTTACGTGCTTCTTCAAGAGCTGTCTTGGCTTCATTAATCTGTGTTTGAGTTGGAGCCTTTCCACCAGTCTTAGCTTTTTCTAGATTTTCCTTAAGCTCCTTAGCTTTTTGATAAGCATCGTTGTAGTCCTTGAACGCTTTCTTGGCGTCTTCGTCGCCAGCTTGCGCCTTATCGAAAGCGTTAAAGTATGCAGGCATTAAGTAGCCGCTAAAGTTATCCGCAAGAACTTTCGTAAGTTCGTCAGGGTCGGTTGCATAACCATCATGCAATGCTTTTTCAGCCTTAGTTAATGCATCCTTAGCATCATTAACTTCTTTTTGAGTTGCTTTATCGTTCTTAAGAACCTCACGTGCCTTAGCTAACGCAGTGTCATAGTTATTAATGGCAGTTGTAGCAGCCTGATCATTAGCATCAGCCTTGGCCTTAGCATTCTTATAGAAGGTGCTCTGCTTGCTTGCGTCAGTTTTATCAGGATTATCGAAACTGAGCTTTTCGGCAGCTATCAGCTGCGACTTATCCGTAGCTTTAGCGTCAAGTGCCTTCTTAGCAGCCTCAAGAGCCGTAATCGCCTCGTTAACGTCCTTTTGAGAAGCGTTTGGATCCTTAGAAAGCTCGTTTGCCTTCTTTACAGCGTCATCGTAGGCTTTGCGCTGCTCAGGAGTAGAGTTCTGGTAGGTTGGGTCGGCAGTCTTGAGCTTTTCGTCACCAGTCTTCTTTGCATCGCCCGTGTTTACCTGACCATGCTCAGCAATAGCAGCGTTAAGCTTATCTTTGTTAGTGCTAAATTCGTTAAGCTTTTCGCGCGCAGCATCAAGCTTAGCCTTGGCAGCATCAACATCCTTTTGCGCGGCGTTGTCGTCAGCATTTAATGCCTTAGCGTCTTCAAGAGCCTTGTCGTAATCTTCCTTGGCTTTCTTAGCTGCTTCATTCTTCTTGGTATCAGCCTTGCCATCAGGTGTCTTAAAGTCTGGTTCAGTAACGTTCTTATACCTGTCCGTAGTTACCGTACCAGGAGTTGCAGCAGTAGCGCCTTCTTGAGCCTTACCATTGGCTTCAATCGACTTGTTCAGCTCTTCCTTCTTGGTAGCGTCACCATCAAGGGCTTTGCGAGCTTTATCCAGCTTAATGGTTGCATTATCAACCTCAGCTTTAAGATCTTCGGTTAAATCAGCGTCAGCTGTTTTACCAACTTTTTCAAGCGTTTGTTTAGCAACCTTCAACGCATCTTCGTAGTCTTTCTTCACTTTGTCAGACGCGTTGTAGTACTTAGAATCAGTTGGAATATCCTTGCCTTCAACCTGAGTTGTAGCGTGCTCGCCAATCGACTTCTGCAAATCGCTCGTCTTATGATTCGTCTGCGGCACAAAGATAATGTTGATTGCCTTAGGCGTGTTGTTAGGATCCTTTTGATACGGATTTGTATATACGCCGCGATAGTACGTCAAAGTATATGGTGCAACAAACAAGCGCGTCTTAAAAACTTTGTTCTGCTTAGAAGCAACAGTTACAGAACCAGCCTCTGTATCCCAGGTATACTGGCCCACCTTCGACTCTTCGTTACCCATATTCACATCGGAATTGGCAACTTGTGGATTACCTATCCAATACGGCCCACTCATCATACCAAGGGTTAACTCGGTAGTTGGCTCGCCGTTATTATCGATTACATAATACACATGAGATTTGCGCGGCTTGCCGTTCGCACCTTCGTGGCCAAGCACTTCGCCGC
Organism: uncultured Gardnerella sp.; assembly: GCA_947252975.1. Classification (GTDB taxonomy): domain Bacteria; phylum Actinomycetota; class Actinomycetes; order Actinomycetales; family Bifidobacteriaceae; genus Bifidobacterium. The sequence continues at coordinate 1,389 of CAMXWX010000019.1, read as the reverse complement.
CCGTAAGGTCGCGCAAGCCTGTATTCTGCCCCTTAGGCGTGGCTTTGATGAGTTTCAAAATCTCAGGAGCGGTGAATGCTTGAGTCTTGGTTGGGTCATAACGATAGATGAGTGTTGTGTGTTTATCATCACTCCAAGAGAAGCCCTCATCGCTATCGCGACCATCGAGCTTATTCTTTACCAGCTCAACGGTGTAATCCTTACGGATATCTGGAAGGCGCGTGAGTTTATCTTTGGTTATGTCTGAAGTAAACTCGGCAACTGCCTTATCAGTTTTAATAGTTACACTAATATTATTTTCTTGTAAGCCGTTTGAACGGCCTTTATTAGCATCGCCTGCGCCAGTAAGGTCACCTGTAATGTAGGAAAGCGAAATCTGATCTGTGCTGGTAAGACCAAGCTCTTTATTGCCTTTATTAGCTTCAAAAATAGCTGTTTTAATTCGGTCAAGTTCGGCATTGGAGTACCCAAGTGGATTAGCAACAAAGACTGCCTTATCGCCAGTTGGAACAGTAACATCCTTTTCTTCAAGCTTCTTCAACACAAGGTCACGCAAAGCAATCTTAGGAGCGTCGTTTGGATCCACGCCGTCGAAGTTGATGGTAAATGTGCCGTCAGCGCCAATGGTCACCTTGTCTTCTGGCACGTTATTAAGGCGCGCAAGCTTCTTTTTAATCTCGGTTTTTACTTCATCGGACACTTTAGACAAATCTTCAACGGTTGGCTTATCGATGCGCGTATCGTAGCGAGCAACCGTAAGAGGCAGCACGTCAGACTTGTAGCCCAAATCAGAGATGAGGTATGTATCGAGTTTTTGAGCACCAGTTTTATAAGTGGTTACTTTGTCGCCTTGCTTCGACGTTACTGTGTTAATGGTTTCTACTTGCTTAGTGTCATACGCCTGATTGTCAGTAATAACCACCTTTTTATCAGCGGTATCTGGCGTCTGAACAAATGCGCCATTCTCTCCAGTGCGTCCACCCACGCCTCTAGATGTACTTGCTGCGGTTATTTGCTCGCGAATTGATTTTTTACCAGTGGCTTCGGTAGGAGCATCTAAGGCAGCCTTAAGCTTATCTTGAATTTGCTGTGCAGTAAGCTCTTCGTTATACTTCAAAACAATTGAGCCAGCTGTTTTAGGCGGAACAAGTGTTGCTGCACGCGCAATATTCGTTTTGTACAGCAAGACTTCCTGCCCGTCTTTTGTACCATACACATAAATGCAGCGGTTTGCAGCATAACCTTGTGCGCCATTAAGGCCTCCGTCTCTATACAGCTTAGTCATGGCAAGAGTAGCGGAGCCATCATTATTCACATTAAAATCGTACGTACCAGAGTATGACTGGTGCGCGTTTGCATCAGCAGAATAATACTCAAGAAATCCTCTAG
>CAMXWX010000018.1 GCA_947252975.1 uncultured Gardnerella sp. | reverse complement strand
TTGATGAGGCGGTTGTAACGCTTGGTGCAGAAGGCTCGGTTGTTTTAGACTATGCTGCGCAAGATGGCAAGAAGGCTGTGCGCATTTGCCCTCAGCGCGTTAAAGCAGTAGATACAACGGGCTGCGGAGACGCGTTTATGGGAACCGTTTTAGCAGGACTTGCCGCTGGCTTTAGTCTAGCGCAAAGCGCGCAAGTTGCCACTTACGTTTCGGCGTATGCAGCAATGGGATTTGGGGCGCAAAGCTCGTATGGAAGTGCGCAGCAGGTTGTTCGCGCATTTGAGTAGTGGCGTTGTATGCTGCTAAACTAGTCGCGTATGCGTTTTTACAGATTTTGCAAACGGGAAGGCAAATATGTCAACAATTCTTGAAGGCACTCCAAAAAAGCAAATGATGCTTGTAACGGGTAGAGCGTATCCGCAACTTGCGGAAGAAACCGCCAACTACCTTGGAATAGACGTGCTGGAAACAACTGCCTACGATTTTGCAAACGGAGAAATGTATGTGCGCTTTACGCAGCCAGTTCGAGGCGCAGACGTTTTTGTTTTGCAAGCGCACACAGATCCAATCAACAATTGGATTATGGAGCAGCTGCTTATGGTGGATTCTTTAAGGAGAGCATCCGCTAGAAGCATAAACGTTGTTGCGCCTTTCTTTGGGTATTCGCGTCAAGACAAAAAGCATCAAGGCCGCGAGCCAATTACAGCGCGACTTATGTTTGACTTGTTCCGATCTGCTGGAGCTACTCGTATTTTGACTGTAGACATGCACGCTGCTCAAGAGCAGGGATTCTTCGACGGTCCTGTGGATCACTTGACTGCTATGCCAGTTTTGATTGACTACGTTCGCAATACTATGAGCCTAGAAAACACTACTATTGTTTCTCCAGACGCAGGGCGAATCAAGGTTTCGGAGCAATGGGCTGCAAAGCTTGGCGGATTGCCATTAGCGTTTATTCACAAAACGCGCGATATAACAAGGCCAAATCACGCGGAAGCGCATGGAATTATTGGCGATATTCAAGGCCGCGATTGCATTGTTGTAGACGATATGATCGATACGGCTGGCACGATTTGCGAAGCTGTGCGCACTCTTAAAGGCGCGGGCGCAAAATCCGTTACTTTGGTTGCAACTCACGCGCTGCTTTCGGGGCCTGCAGTAGAGCGACTTAAAGGTTGCGGCGCTCGCGAAATCATTTTAACGGATACTGTTCCTGTTTCAGAAGAAAAGCGTTTAGAAAACATGACGGTTCTTTCGATTGCGCCTCTTTTGGCTGCTGGAATTAGGTCCGTGTTTAGGTCTGGATCGCTTGTTTCGCTTAGAAACGCGCTTCCAGAAGACATGAAGCATAGGAATATTTACGCTCATTAGTGTGGTTGATTAGCTGCGCGGCGGTGAGTCGCAAGCATGATGTAGACTTAGTAGGTTGTTCGTAAAATTAAATATGCAAAAATTATTGCGTGAGAATTTGCGTAATAATGCGTAATAAGTTTGATTTACGAACGATTTTGCAAACACACTCCTGCTGTGGAAAGCCCGCAGCCGAATAGTCCGAAGGAGGTGGGTGATGTCTGCACACAAGTATGAACTGATGTTCATTGCCGATCCAGAGCTTGACGAGCGCGGTCTTAAGAAGTTGACTGAGCAGTATCTTGAGCTTGTCACCAAAGAGGGCGGTTCCGTTGATGGTACCGACTATTGGGGTCGCCGTAAGCTTGCTTACGAGATTGATGGCAAGAACGAAGGTAACTACGTTGTAGTGAATTACACTGCCGAGCCAGCTCTTAGCGACGAGCTTGACCGTGTTTTGAACCTTAACGAATCTGTAGTCCGCACGAAGATTCTTCGCAAGGACGCAAAGTAAAGCGAAATAAAGCAAAGTAAAGTCAAGATTTGAAAATAGTCAAAATTATTTTAGATATGCTCTAAATTGTTCCAAGTCTTAATAGAAAAGAGGCTACGATGGCTGGAGAAACTGTTATAACGGTGATTGGTAATTTGGCTAAAGAGCCAGAGACTGCTACCAGTTCCAATGGTAGTGTTAGAACGTCTTTCACGATTGTTTCTAATTCCTCTACTTTTGACAGAAGAACAAACAGCTACGTTAACGGCACGCCATTATCGCTTAGATGCGTTGCTTGGGGCGACTTAGCTGAGCATTGCGCGCAAACGCTTACAAAGGGAATGCGCGTTATTGTTCAAGGTAGGTTGCGTGCAAACAACTACGTTGATAAAAACAGCAACGAAAAACGATATAGCATTGATTTGATGATTGATGAGATTGGGCCATCCTTGCGTTTTGCAACCGCTCAGGTTAATCGTTTGAGCTCGAAGGGCGGTTTTGCTGGGAACAATGGCGGATTCAATCAGGGCGCTGGTGCTGGAGCTGGTATGAATGCTGGTGGATACACTGGCGGTTATGCTGGCGGCGCGAATTATGCGAATAATGCGGCTGCTGGTGCTGGAATGAATGCGCAAAATGGCGCTAATCAGGGCGTAAACGTTGAAGACCCGTGGAGTGCTTCTGCTCCATCAAACGGCGGATTTGCAACGTTTGGAGCTAGCTCCGATTTTGGTGGATCAGACGAAGAGCCAGAGTTCTAGTTTTTCTAGTTTTTCTAGTTTTATGCGCGCGCTAATGGCGTCTAGCCGCCGCTGCTTTAGGGCAGATAGTTTAGCGAATATGACTTATTGCTTGTAAAACTAATGCTGGTAAAAATCTAAATACGACTTTACAATTAAAAACATCAGTTTAGCGTATAAACAAAAACAAAAGTTTAACGCATTTAAGAGAGGACATCCTATGTCACGTAAGAGGCCGCAACCACCGGTCAAGCCTTTTAAGAAGAAGCCAAATCCTTTGAAGGCTGCCAAGATTACTGAAATTGATTACAAGGACGTTGCTTTGTTGCGTAAGTTCGTTTCGGACCGCGGCAAGATTCGTTCCCGTCGTATTACTGGTGTAACCGTACAGGAACAGCGCAAGATCGCGAAGGCCGTTAAGAACGCTCGCGAGATGGCTTTGCTCCCATACGCCACCACTGGTCGCTGATTGAGAGGATAAGAACATGGCAGAAACCAAGGTTATTCTCACCAAGACCGTTGCAAACTTGGGTCACTCGGGTGACGTTATTACTGTTAAGGCTGGTTACGCACGTAACTACTTGATTCCACAGGGCTTGGCCTTTGCGTGGAATAAGGGCGCTGCTTCCCAGATTGAAGCGATGCGTCGCGCTCGCTTGGCTAAGGCTGTGGCCACTCGCGAAGAGGCCGTTGCAGCTAAGGCCGCAATCGAAGGCACTGTTGTAGAAATCGCTGCTAAGGTGAGCGAGTCTGGCAAGCTCTTCGGTGGTATTTCCGCCGATAAGATTGCTGCTGCTTTGGCACCAAAGGCCGCCGTTGAAGCACGCGCTATTAGCGTTGCTGCAATCAAGACCACTGGCGAATTCCCAGCAACTGTGGCTCTTCACCCAGAAATCAGCGCTTCCTTTACTGTTAAGGTTGTAGCTGAGTAGTTAAACGTGTTCCAGCTTCCCACGCGGGTTTTGTGAGTTCTTGCAAGTTATTGTGATTTTGCGAGTTTTGCAGGATTTGCGTATTCTTGCAGGATTTCTGCGAAATTTGCGATGGGAGGCAATCCATTTGGATTGATCTTAAGCATTGGCTCTGTGCGAATTGTGGTGAGTTTTACTTGCTGCGACTTGCGCAGAGCTTTTTTATCTTCCGCGTTTTGTTGCGAATCGACTTGCATGGGCGCTTTGACTGAGCTTGAAATTGCATAACGCATTTCAAGCTCCTTCAAAGCGTGATTTGGCTCAAATGTAAAGTCCAGTGGACTTTACGTGCGGCGAAGACGTGAGCGCAGCTAATCTGCGCGAGCGATATTTCCGCTTTTTGTACGTGATTTAGGTCAAATTTGGTACAAAGTGCGGAGTTGTTTTCCGTGTTTTGTTGTTGAACACGCTAATTAGAGAAACAAAATTCGGGAAATGTGAATGTGTTGTGTGTGTATTGCACAAATCGTGGTGTTTAGTCGCTTTAGCTACTAAATTATAAAAGTTGTGCAAATAAGCTTAAACGCGCATCAATTAAGCAATGCCAGCGAGTGAGCCAGATGAGTCGCAAAGGAGGATTAGTGACTGAGTGCAACACTTTAGCGAATCGCCACGTGTCTAATCCGTGCGATTGCAAGAATGCGCACAATAATGAGCATGTGCGTGCGAGCGCGAAAAATCGCATACACAATCGCATTGGCGTTGGGCAGACTTGCGCAAAAGTAATTCTTTTTGGTGAGCATTCGGTTGTTTATGGCTACAGTGCAGTGGCTCTTCCGCTGAAAAATCTTAAGATGCGCGCAACAGTTAGTAGCGCAAACGAAGAAAACGCATCAATTGCAGAAAACGCAGAAAACGTATTAAACACAGGTGCGCAAAAGTCACAAGCAACCGACGAACCAGTTGCACAAATCGAAAATAATCCTAATAAAAACAGCTTGCAAGAGCTTGCTCAAAGTTACGTAACGCTTAAAGCGTTGAATTTTTGCGGGCCATTAAAAAATGCACCAAAGTGTTTGAACTCCATTAAAACCGCGATTTATAAGGCTTTGCAATTTGCGAATTGGCGCGGCGAAGCGTTACAAGTGGAAACAGATTGCGATTTTCCGCCAGAGCGAGGATTGGGGTCGTCGGCTGCAGCTGCAGGCGCTGTAATTCGCGCGATTCTAGACTATTATGCGATTGAAGCCAGCGAGGATCAGCTTTTTGCGCTTACGCAGGAGGCGGAAAATGTTGCTCATGGAAAGGCATCGGGATTAGACGCTAAGGCTACTGCTTCGGCGCGCGCGGTGCGATTTTTGTGCGGCGAATTTAGCAACATAAATATACGATTGCACGCGTGTCTTGTTTTGGCTGATTCGGGATGCAAGGGTCAAACGCGCGATACGGTTGAAGCATTGCGCAAAAAGCGCGATTTGAATCCGCATGCGGTTGATGCGATGCTAGAGCAGCTTGGGAAAATTGCTATTAGCGCGCAAGATGACTTAGAGCTTGGGCAGCCGCTGGAAATTGGGCTTAAGATGAGCCGCGCTCACAAGATTCTTGCGCAATTAGGCGTGAGTACGCCACTATTAGACGAGTTGGTTAGTGCTGCGTGCAAAAGTGGTGCTTTGGGAGCAAAGCTAACTGGAGGCGGCGGTGGCGGATGCGTTATCGCGCTTGCGCAAAGTTACGAGGATGCGCTTAAAGTGGCGCTGGCTTTAGAGCGTGCAGGTGCTGCCAAAACGTGGATTGTGGAAATCGGCAGTTAGAAAGGTTATAGAAAGGTTATTGTGGAAAACGTTGAAATTGAGCCAAAAATAGCGTTTGACGAGTCGATGCAAACGCATTGCGCAATCGCGGAAGCAAACGCGAACATTGCGCTAATCAAGTATTGGGGAAAGCGCGACGAGCAGCTTATTTTGCCGTATTCTTCCTCGCTATCTTTGACTTTAGGCGGATTTTCCACTAAAACTAGCGTGCATTTTGACGATTTTCTAAAAGAAGACTCCGTTTGCTTAAACAACACAGAGCTTAGTGGCGATTTATTGCAAAGCGAAGAGCGTGCGCGAATCGTAAGAATGCTAGACATGGTGCGGAAAATGGCTGGAATCGAAAGCCATGCGCGAGTCGTAAGCAAAAACACGTTTCCAACGGCTGCAGGTCTTGCGTCTAGCGCCTCGGGTTTTGCGGCGCTGGCTGCGGCGTCAGCGTATGCGTCTGGTCTTAGGTTAAACGCGCGCGAACTTTCGATTTTATCGCGCAAAGGGTCGGGGTCGGCATGCAGGTCGATTTATGGCGGATTGGTGTTGTGGAACGCGGGCGTGAGTAGCGAAACAAGTTATGCGGAGCCAATTGAATCGCCAAAAGATTTGAATCTTGCAATGGTGGCTGTTGTTTTGAATACAAGCAAAAAGAAGATTTCGAGCCGCAATGCAATGCGGCAAACGGTTGAAACATCGCCGCTTTATAAAAGTTGGATTGAAAGTTGTAAAGATGACATTGCAACGGCTTTGCAAGCGATTAAAAACTGTGATTTAGAGGCTTTGGGCGAGGTTTCGGAGAGAAACGCTTTAGGAATGCATGCTGCAATGCGCGCGGCCAATCCTAGCGTTGACTACCTTAGCGAAGAATCGCACGCCGTGCTTAGAGTTGTGCTGCAAATGCGCGGCGAGGGGTGGCCTGTTTGGGCTACAATGGACGCAGGTTCAAATGTTAAGGTTTTAACTAGTGCGGAGCAAGTTTTGCGCGTTAAAAACGAGTTGAGTTTGCGCGTGTTGAGTGAGATTAAGAGTTTGCGCGAGTCGCAGAAATCGGCGGATTTTGCGGATTTGTCTCATGCGGATTTTGCGGAATCTGTTGAATCAGCGCAATCCAATCCGCAGTTTGTTATTGCGCGCCCAGGCGATGCGGTTAGCGTAACGGCGTACGGAGAAAATCATGACTAAGTTTCAAGCGGAAGCACCTGGAAAGCTTTATATAGCAGGCGAATACGCTGTTGTGGATGGAAGAGCGGCAATCGTAGCAGCTGTGAATCGTTATGTAAAAGTTACGGTTGATGCGGCTGGAGCTTGTGATTTTCTTGAAAATGGCGCATGTAGTAGGAATTTTTACGGCAGGAATTTTTACGGAAAAATTACGTGTGAGGATAAAAATTTTGAGCCATTATATTGGAAGTTTGGCGGCGGAAACGGTGACGGCACGCGTTTTGGCAATAACAAGGAATTTATTTTAGATAAAAATGATGGATGCGGATGCGATTCGCGCTCGGTTGCTTGCGATTTGCCAGCGGAAAAATCGCCAGCAACCAACGATTTGCTAGAACAAACTAATGTAGAAAAAATTAAAAAATACTACGCGTATGTGATTTCCGCAATGAACGTTGTAGATGAATATGCGCGCGAGGTGGGCGCGTTGGGTGCGGCGGAAGCACTGGGCAACACGCGCGAGTATAACGTACACATTGAAAGCGATTTAGACGATAAAAAAACGGGCAAAAAATACGGGCTTGGATCTTCGGCTGCAGTAACGGTGGCTGCTGTGCGCGCGCTGTGTGAATGGTACGGATTGGCGCTTGCAACGCCAGAACTGTGCAAGCTAGCCATAATTGCGTCTTCGCTAGTAAAAAAGTCGGGAAGTGGCGGAGACGTGGCAGCCAGCGCATACGGCGGATGGGTATTGTACCGCGCGTACAATCGCGAATGGCTTAAAGCAGAAGTAGAAATGATTGAAAGCGGAGACTCCAGCTTGTGCGAGTTGATGCAAAGAAAATGGCCGCGATTTGAAGTAAAACGATTAAAAGTGGGCGGCGGCTTGCGACTTTTAGTTGGGTGGACGGGTAGCCCTGCAAGTAGCGCGGAGCTTGTTGGAAGCGTGAAGGCTGGCGTTAAGGCTGGCGCGGATGATGGCGCAGCAGCTAGTGATTTAACCGCGCGCAATCCTACTAAAACATGTGCTAAAACCTACGAAGATTTTTGCGCGCAAAGCGAAAAATGCGTGCAAAAAATCGCAAATGCGCTAGAAAATGGTGATTTTAACGCGTTGTTAAGCGGATTCGCGCAAAATCGTGCGTTACTAAAAGATCTTGGCGAAATCACGGGAACGCTAATCGAAACGCCAAAACTTACGCGACTAATAGAAGCAGCAAATTGCGCAGGATTGCCAGCAAAAACAAGCGGCGCAGGCGGCGGAGATTGCGGAATCGCGATTGCGCGCGCACAAGATTTTGATGCCGTGTTTGCTCGCATTAAAGACGAATGGCAAAAAAGTGGGATTGAGGCGCTTAATCTGAAAGTCGCAGAAATTGATGAAAGTGGCGATTTTTCGCTTATCGAGCAACGCAAAAACGATCACATAAAACTTGCGTGCGAACAATATAAATCGCACGCGGACGCTGGTTTTGAACAAGTGCGATTTATTCCAAATGCGTTGCCGCAATTGGCGCTAAGCGATGTAGATACAAGCGTGCGCGTGTTTGGAGAATCCGAAAAATGGGACGTTCCGCTGTACATTAACGCAATGACGGGCGGCAGCAAGAATGGCGAAAATATAAACGCAATGCTTGCAAAAGTGGCGGAAAAAACTGGTGTAGCAATGGCTTCTGGCTCGCTAAGCGCAGCGCTTAAAAATCCGCGTCTTGCAGAGACTTTTAGCGTGATTCGGCGCTTTAATCCGCGCGGATTTGTGATGGCGAATGTAAGCGCTGGGGCAAGCGTTGAGCAGGCGATTAAAGCTGTGGAAATTTTGCAGGCAAACGCGTTGCAAATCCACCTTAACGCGGCGCAGGAGCTTGTTATGAACGAAGGAGACCGCGATTTTAGCGCGTGGCTTAGCAATATTGAGGCCATTGCGCGCGCGCTTGATTCAATGAAAGTGCCAGTTGTTGTTAAGGAAACTGGATGCGGAATGAGCGCTCGGGATGTGTTGCGCTTGCAAAATGTGGGCGTGCGCGCGGTTGATGTTGGCGGACGCGGCGGCACGAATTTTGTTGCGATTGAAAATGCACGGCGTGGGCGTGGGCGCGGCTACGAGTTCCTTGATTCTTGGGGGCTTACTACCGTTGAGTCGTTACTAGACATAGCGCAATGCGATAAGATTTTGCGCGGTTCTTGCGATTCTGGCGATTCTGCGGTTGCTGGCGATTGTGCGCAAATGCAAGTGTTTGCAAGCGGAGGAGTGCGTACGCCGCTTGATGTTGTGCGCGCGCTAAAGCTTGGGGCGAGTGCGGTTGGAGTTGCTGGCGAGTTCTTGCATACGCTAACTTGCGGCGGACAGGATGCGCTTGTTGAGCAGATTGAGGATTGGAAGACGCAGATTCGCGCGATTATGGCGTTGCTTGGATGTAAGAATGTTGCGGATTTGCGCCAAAATTCGCGCATCTTGATTGATGGCAAGCCGTGCGCGCTGTAATGTCTGGCGTAGTGATATACTTGTATAGTTGTGCGTTCAGGCATGCTTATTTGTTTATGCGATTTAGCGTCGGTTAGTCGCGTTTGGATTTGCATGGATGAGCGACGCAAGACTTGCAAGTCAAAGAAAATAGGAGTCCATTATGGCAGCTCGTTGCGCATTATGTGGCAAGGGACCGCAGACCGGTTTCAGTGTTTCACATTCGCACATTCGCAATAAGCGCACCTTCCGCCCGAACCTTCAGCCAGTTCGCACCACCATTGATGGCGAAAATGTTCGCCTTCGTGTGTGCGTAAAATGCATTAAGGCAGGCAAGGTTCAGCGTGTTGAAGCGTGAATCGCGTGTTAAATGTAAGGCCCTGAGCAGTGCTCGGGGCTTTTTCTATTTCCCTATTTTTCGCTTAAATCGTAGCGCGCGAACGACATTCTCTGTTTGATGTTGTAGGAGGGCTGGCTAATTCTTGTCTCACAACGCTCCGCCTATTACGTGTAGTTTGTTGTTGCGGTTGTTCCGATTTGGCTTTGATTTTGTTTTTTGGGTTAAAGTTTGTTTGTAGGGTGAGTCATTGGATTATTTGGTATCGGCTGCCGCTCTTATACTGTTCGACCAAGAATCACCCAGCCCTCTTGCATGCTAGAACTTTTTTGTATCTTTCATCACCGAGATTCTCGATTTTTCTTGCTACTTCAGCGAATCACCATTTCATGCTGAGGTTCGCTTCATTCGCTGCGAAAAATCTCGAATCTCTACCTCACTTGCGCTCGCGCGTCACGGCGCGCTTAAATCGTAGCGCAACGATTATAATCGAAGTATGGCAGCACGCATAACACTTAACACAGCAATATCTTCAATCGTAAGCAACAAGCGCCGCGTGTCTGCATTAAAATCGCTAGGTGTAGTCACAGTAAAAGACGCGCTAACGTACTACCCGTTTAGAGTCACAAATCCGCTAAAACGCGCGCATTTAAGCCAAATTTTGCCAGGTCAAGAAGTGGCGTTTTGTGCGATTGTACACTCCATAAACTTAGTGCAAATGAATGCGCGAAGAGGGTATCGCCTAGACGTAAACGTTGCGCAAGATGCGTCGCGCGCTCAAATCGTCTATTTTTCAAAAAGCAAGCAATACGCGCAATGGGTTAGCAGCCGCATGAGCGTTGGTCAAACCGTTGTTGTGGGCGGCACGAGCGGCGCGTTTAATGGCGTTTTGCAATTTACGCATCCGCAAGTTATAAGCGTTTTAGCGGCGTGTAGTGATGATGAGAAGTCTAGCAACGATAGCAATGAGAGCAACGATGACAAGTCTAGCGCGTCTGGCGATTTTGTTGCACAAAGTGTTGAAGAAGCGTTTGAAAAGTTATGCGCTCCTCGGCCGATTTATCACGCAAATTCGCGTATTTCTAGCGACCATATTCACGAGACGATTTTAGGATTATTGCAACTTTGTAAGAGTTATTGTAGTGGCGATTTTGCGCCTGAATCCCTGCCTGAATCCTTGTCTGGATCCCTGCCAGACATTCTTCCGCAATCCGTAATCGCAAGTAAAAATCTTATGCACCGTGCGGATGCGTTTGAATCAATCCACAATCCGCAAAGCAAAGAGGATTTTGCGTGTGCAATTAACACAATGCGTTTTGAAGAGGCGTTTATATCTCAAATTGCTGTTTTGCAATCGCGCGAGAATTCGCGTCTAGGCTCTGCTTATAAATGCAACAATGGCGCTTTAAGGCAGCAGTTTGAAGAAAGTTTGCCATTTGCGTTGACGGAAGGTCAAAAAAACGTTATTAGCGAGATTACTGAAGATATGCAAGGCGCGCAGGGCGAATCGCAAGCAGCCGCAGAATCCCCATTAAAACCAATGCGTCGTCTTTTGCAAGGAGAAGTCGGCTCTGGAAAGACGGTTGTTGCAATGAGCGCAATGCTTCAAGCTGTTGGTTCGGGCCATCAAGCGGTTCTTGTTGCGCCAACTCAAGTGCTGGCTCATCAACACGCCGAAAATTTGCGCAAAATGATTGCGCGCGCGCATATAAACGTTGAAATTACGCTTGTGACGGGCGGGATGAAGCTGGCGGATCGAAGAAGTGCTTTGGCAAAAGTAGCAAGCGGCGAGCCAGCGATTATAGTGGCCACTCATGCCGCATTTTCCGCCAGTTTTAAGCCCACAAACCTTGCGCTTGCGATTATCGACGAGCAACACAGATTTGGCGTTGAGCAGCGCGATTCGCTTATACGAAAAATGAGCAATAATGCGGATGTTCATCTTCTTGTTATGACTGCTACGCCGATCCCTAGGAGCGCTGCAATGACTTGGTTTGGTGATTTAGACGCGTCTTATTTAACGGAGCTTCCAGGCGGCCGCAAGCCGATTCGCACCTTTGTTATAAACGAGCTGGACTTTGCAAAAATGGCCGCTATGTTTAGTCACATTCGCTCCAGAATTGACGCAGGGGAGCGCGCGTACATTGTTTGTGCGCGAATCGACGATGATGATAATGGCGATAATGGCGATAATCGCGATTGCGCGGTTGCTGGCGATTTTGGCGCATACGCATCTAATCCACTAAACGATTCGCAAGTTAACTCGCAAGTTCACACAGTATCGCAAATTTTAACCCGCCTTAAAAACCTAGCTCAATTTAGTGGCGTCAATTTTGCTGAGCTTACAGGCCGCACAAGCGACGACGAGAAGCGCAAAATTATGAGCGACTTTGAAAGCGGAAAAGTGCAAATCTTGGTTTCTACAACCGTAATCGAAGTTGGCGTAGACGTTGCAAAAGCAAGTTGCATAGTGATTTTTAACGCAGAGCGATTCGGCCTTGCGCAGCTTCATCAGCTTAGAGGCAGAGTCGGGCGCTCTGGCACGCAATCATGGGCTTTTTTGGTATCTGCAGCTCAAGACAACGAGTTGGCAGCAGAGCGTTTGCAAGTTGTAGAAGAGTCGTTAGATGGCTTTGTAATCGCGCAAAAAGACTTGGAGCTTAGAAACGCTGGAGACGTTTTAGGAGACAGTCAGTCTGGCGGAAAATCAAGCTTAAAGCTGCTTCGAGTTGTTAAAGACGCGCATATTATTGCAGACGCAAGGCAATGCGCAACCTCGATTCTTGCAATCGACCCGACTTTGCAAAATCACACGCAACTCGCTGGAGCTGTTTTAGACTTTACTCGTGGAAGTAGCACTGCGATTTTGAGCAATTAGAAGAAAATCGAGAAGAAAATCGCACAATTTTTTACAATTTACGTGCGAAAAAGACAATTTTTGAATATTCTAGAGATATAAGGTAAAAACGCGAGAGACGAGGCAAAGATGACTGAACGCGAACAACAAATATTGTCGTGGATTCAGCAGAATCCTATGATTAGTCAGCAAGAGCTTGCAGATTTAGCTGGCATTACGCGATCGGGCGTGGCCGCGCACATTTCTAATTTGATTCGCAAGGGATACCTTAGAGGCAAAGGTTACATTGTTACGCCACCAAGCTACGTGACTGTAATCGGCGGAATAAGCATGGATGTTTTGGGAATCGCGTGCGGAGATCTTATGGACTACACGTCGAACGCTGCAAAAGTGCGCTACGCGCTTGGCGGAGTTGGGCGAAATATCGCAGTTGCTTTAGAGAGGATGAACACGCGCGCAAGTCTGGTCTCTGTGTACGGAGGCGACCATAATGGCGAACTGTTCAAAATCGATGCATCCGTAAATGGACTAGATATAGGCTACTCAAAGCAGCTTCCAGACGCAATGACAGCGTCTTACATGTACGTTGGAGACGCTTCTGGTCAAAGGCTTTTGGCGCTAGATGACATGAGCATCTACGATTACATGACGCCAGACTTTTTGCGTGAAAGAATATCAATCATAGAAAACGCAGATATTGTTGCGCTCGACACCAATATTTCACAAAAGTCGTTTGAATGGGTGTGCGATAACTACAAGAAGCCGATTATGGTTCGTGCAATAACGGATGCAAAAGCGCCGAGAATACTTTCGCGCTTAAATTGCATTGATACTCTTGTTTTAGACACTGCAGAATCGCAAGCGCTTACTGGAATTTGCGCTGTAGACGAAAGGTCTGCCATTCAATGCGCAAAGGCTCTGCTTAAGCGTGGAGTAAAGCGCGTGTTTGTTAATTCTGGGCGAGAAGGCGTTGCGTATGGAATTCTTGGGGAAGGCATTGCGTTTTATCCTGTGCCTTTGCGGCGCGTTCAAAGGATGATTGTTTCTAGAGGAAACGGATCCGAAGGCGCTAAGGCTGTTGGCAACGACAACGGTTCTAGTGATACTGCGACTGCAGCTTTGATTTACGCGCGATACAACCACTTTGACAATTCTAAGACTGGGCGATTTGCGGTTGCTGCTGCTGCGCTTAACATGGAGTCTGTTGAAGCGGTGCACGAGGCGATGACGCCAGAGCTTGTTGAGGAGCGTATGCAAAGCATTCATGAGCGCGCGTGACGACCTGCCTTTTCGCTTAAAGCGTAGCGCGAAAAGGCAATTCGGAGCGCTGAGCCGCTCAAAACAGAAGCACTGCTTCTGCGCTGCGAAAACGCGAGCGCGCTGTAACGCGCGAGCGATTACCTGCCTTGTAGTGTGTTTGTATATGATTTACGGCGTGTCGCTATACAATCGCACTACAAAGTCGGTAGGATTTTTGTTTTGATATAAAAAAGACCGCAGCTAAAAAAACTGCGGTCTTAGTTTATTCTGTTATTCTCTAGTGATTGATTAGCAAATCACTCGCAATCTTCTGGCTTAGGGATTAAGAACGAGCATGCAAACGCTAGAGCAAGCAGCACGATTCCAGCAATCATCGAAGCAACGTAGCCAGTGGTCGCTCCAGCGTTCTGCGCAAAATTGGTCATAACAGCGTAAAGAATCGCAAAGCTCAATCCTGCTCCAAGGTTAAACGCGCCAGCATTCATGCCAGGCAAATATCCAGGATTATCCTTAGGCGAAAGCACAATTCCAAGGCCGTTAAGCATAATGTTTGCAACACCTGCGTAGCTAATTCCAAGCCACAAGGAAAGCACTACGAGTCCCCAAACAGAAGGCATCTCGGAAACATACATTCCAAATACAACGCCAAGAACGCTTACGAGGATTCCAGCGCGCAAAACGAGTCGGTAGCCAAACTTTGCAGCAAGCATGCCAG
The DNA here is from genome assembly GCA_947252975.1 of uncultured Gardnerella sp. Classification (GTDB taxonomy): domain Bacteria; phylum Actinomycetota; class Actinomycetes; order Actinomycetales; family Bifidobacteriaceae; genus Bifidobacterium. The sequence goes on along the minus strand of CAMXWX010000018.1, from coordinate 3,371 downwards.
CAACAGGGCCAAACACAAAGCCAATGATTGCGTATGGCGTAAGAGTTGCAAAGCTCACAACACTTGCGCTCATTGCAGCACCAGACTTAGCATCTTGTGCAAGCTGTGGAACAACGCCATTCATGATTGCAAAAACGCCCGTCATTGTAAGAAGCGTGCAAGAAAGCAAGCCCCAAGTGCGGCGTTGGCTCATATATTTTGTAGAAACAAGCGGAGCGGAGTTTTTGCCCTCTACGTTCCAGAAGATTACAAAGAAAACGATTGCAAGAACTACAAGAACTGCAACAAGCGTCAAGTTGGCGCCAGCAAGCTTGCCGATTTCGTTAATCGCAAGATATGCAGCCAAGAACGCGATGCCAAGCGTTACAACGCCAACCCAATCCATCTTAGGAGTGTCTTGAGCGTGCGATTCTTCAGTCTGGAATATAACCAAAAGAACTGCAATTACGCCGATTACAGCCATAGTCCAAAATACGGATCTAAAGCCAAAGTTGCCTGCGAGCCAGCCGCCTGCAAGTGCGTCCACGCCTGCAATTCCGCCGTTTACAGACGTTAAAATTGCCATCAACTTTGCGTAGCGCTTTTCTTCGCTAACGCGCACGCGCAGCATAATCAAGCACATTGGCACAACAGGACCGCTTGCGCCTTGAAGGATTCGGCCAATCATAAGAACCGTAACATTTGGTGCAATGGCGCTAATAACGCATCCTAAAATGGTTGAAACCAGAATGCCTGTAAGTACTTTTTTGCGACCAACAATGTCTGCCAAGCGAGGTAGGAATAGCGAAAACAGCGCTGCCGCCGTAAAGAACACGGTTTGTGTTAGCGCGATTTGCGTATCCGTTGTTTTAAGCTCGTGCGTCATAGTGGCGAGTGCTGGGGAGAGCATGGATGCGTTTAGCTGGAACGCAAAAATGGCCACTAGAAGTGCGGTCATAAGTGCTACGATTGAGCGCCCGCCCTTGTCTAACATGTGTGGAGCTGGAGATGAAACCTCAGTCATAATAACTCCTATATATTTGTTTGGTTATTAGGGATCTTCTCTTGTTAGGGATTTTCTCTATTATCTTTTATTTATTTGTTTGATGTCTATTGTTTGACTTATTTGGTTTATTTGACTTATTTGGTTTATTTGATTCCATCGATTCGCTTTAGAGCGTCGATAATCAAATCCCAGAACTTGTTAAAGTCAAGCTTAGTGGCCACTTGCGTATGGCATTCGCTGGCTGATGGCTCTGGTCCGCGCAAATCTGCAACCGTCATTCCAAGTGTTAAATCGCCTTTAATTTCAACGTCTAGAGGGCATCTGCGAGTTTGTACAACACTGTGGTCAATCAAGTACGCAACCGTGCAAGGATCGTGCACAGGTGGGTCAATAAAATCTTGATTGTTTTGGTATGTTTTGCGGAAGAAGTCCATCAAACCGCTTGCAAACGCAGAAAGAGGTGTGCCGATTGCGTCGATTTTAGCTTGTACTTGCGGCGTGCAAAGTGCTTGGTGCGTTAAATCAAGACCAACCATTGTAATAGGCCAATCTTCATTAAACACAACGTGAGCGGCTTCAGGATCTACCTTAATGTTAAATTCTGCGACCGCGCTCCAATTGCCAACGTGGTAGCCGCCGCCCATAAGCACAACTTCCTTAACGCGGCTAACGATTCGCGGCTCCATTCGCGCAGCCATTGCAATGTTTGTAAGTGGGCCAGTTGGAACAAGTGTAATCGTGCCTGGCTCGCTGTTCATAATCGTGTTGATAATCCAGTTTACTGCGTGGCCTTCGTCTAATGGGCGAGTTGGCTTTGGAAGCGTTACTCCGTCTAGGCCAGTTTCGCCATGAATGGATGCAGCCACTTCTAGCGGGCGAATCATTGGACGATCGCATCCTGCGTGAACTGGAATGTTTGTTGCGTGAGCCATTTCTAGCGTTGCTCGCGCGTTGTATGTTACTTTTTCGAGGCTTTGATTACCGCCGACTGTTGTTACGCCAATCAAATCAATGTTTGGGTTGCCAAGCGCTAGAAGAATTGCCATCGCGTCGTCGTGGCCAGGGTCGCAATCTAAAATGATTGAAGTCATTGCTGCTCCTTAGTTGTTTAGTTATATGTCAGTTGTATTTGGGATTTAGATATTTTATGCTTAGGCTTTTTAGCAAACTTCATTGTTTAGCGTAGTTTTGGATAAATCGCCAGAAACCAGTGCTAAGCAACATTTGTTGATGTTAATAAACAAATGACCAATACAATTTTAACAAGGATAAAATTTGACACAAGTAAAAAAGATACATAAGTCAAAATAAATTAAAATGATATGCTTAAAATATGCACGTAATTGCAGGAAGATTTAAGGGCACGCCATTATGCGCCGCAAAGTCATGCACAAGACCAACAACAGACCGCACAAAAGAGGCGATTTTTTCTAGACTTGACTCGTGGGGAGTGTGCGGGGGAGCGCGCGTACTCGACTTATTCGCAGGCACTGCAGCTCTAGGTGTAGAGGCGATTTCTAGGGGTGCAAACGAGCTGGTGTGCGTAGAGGCGAACGCGGCTGCGGCGTCACTAATTGCAAAAACCGTTAAAGTGCTAGAAAGTCAAAGCGCGTGGAGCCAGGATTTAAGCGTGCGCGTAAATAAAAAGCGCGCAGAGCAGTTTGTGCAAGACTACAGCGGCGAGGCTTTCGATTTGGTGTTTATAGATCCGCCGTACGCGTTGGAAACAGAGCAAGTTGAGCTTTTGATTGAAAACATGGTTAATAGGGGAGTTGTGAGCGCTGCTGCAGATACGTTGATTGTTTTGGAGCGTAGCGCGCGCAGCGTTGTGCCTAAGATTTGCGCGGGGTGGGAGATTTTCGACACGCGCAACTATGGCGAAACTGCCGTTATGTTTATTCAAACTTCGCGCAACAGCAAATAAGAAACCGTGCAAATTCTATAGGCGTTTTGGCGAATCGCCAGAAACCTCCCACCCAAGGCTAATCAGCGTTTTTCTATCTTGCTTACTAAGCGACTTGCAATCAAGTTTTTCAATCAAATCTGGTCTAATTTGACTTGTGCGCTCCAACGCATCATCTCTACGGAATCGATCCACTTTAGCGTGGTCGCCAGAAGTTAGAATCGCAGGCACACTAAGGCCGCGCCAAGTTGTTGGTCGCGTGTACTGGTGATGCTCAAGAATCGCGTCCGCGCCCGTGTACGACTCTTCCACAATCGACTCAGGGTTACCCATAAAGCCTGGAATCAAGCGCGTAATGGCCTCTACCATAACGCTAACAGCAACTTCGCCGCCGTTAAGAACGTAGTCGCCAATAGAGTACTCGCGCACATCTAAGCCGCGCGATTTGTAGTATTCTGGGATTCGCGCGTCGTAGCCTTCGTA
>CAMXWX010000017.1 GCA_947252975.1 uncultured Gardnerella sp. | reverse complement strand
TTATGGTTTAATTCTTTGAGCTCAGGTGGCTGAGTCAAGCGTTTAATACGCAAGCGCGCACCAGCTTCATCAATAAGATCAATAGCCTTATCTGGAAGGTGACGATCTTGAATGTAACGATCAGAAAGCTCAGCAGAAGACTGTAAAGCTCCATCGGTAATAGTTACATGATGGTGATTTTCGTAGCGAGAACGCAATCCCTTAAGAATCTCGATAGTTTCAGCAATTGTAGGTTCTGGAACTTGAATCGGCTGGAAACGACGCTCCAAAGCAGCATCTTTTTCAATATACTTGCGATACTCGTCAGTAGTAGTAGCACCAATTGTTTGTAGCTCTCCACGCGCAAGCATTGGTTTAAGCATATCGGATGCGCCAAGAGCTCCATCAGCAGAACCTGCTCCAACAATAGTGTGAATTTCATCAATAAAAAGCACAATATCGCCGCGTGTTTTAATTTCTTTAAGCACTTTCTTCAAGCGCTCTTCGAAATCGCCACGATAGCGAGATCCTGCAATCATTGAACCTAAATCTAGCGAATAAACTTGCTTATTTTTTAACGTTTCAGGTACATCGCCTTCAACGATTTTCTGTGCGAGACCTTCTACAACTGCAGTCTTACCAACTCCAGGCTCGCCAATAAGCACAGGATTATTCTTCGTGCGTCGGCTAAGTACAACCATAACGCGTTCAATTTCTTCAGAACGACCTATAACAGGATCAAGCTTTCCTTCTTGAGCTTCAAATGTTAAATTGCGTCCAAATTGATCAAGAAGAGCAGAGCCGGATTGATTTCGCTTATCTTGTACACTTCCAGCATTAGCTAACTCGCCCTTCTCGCTACCGTTAGGAGCATTATCTCCACGAATTAAATCAACAGTAGTGCTTCGCAAGTCTCCAAGATCAACTTCCATCTTTATAAGTACTTGCGTGCCCACACCTTCGCCTTCGCGTATAAGCCCTAGCAAAATATGCTCAGTACCAATATAACTGTGACCAAGCTGAAGAGCTTCGCGCAAACTCAGTTCAAGCACTTGTTTAGCGTGAGGCGTAAAAGGAATATGACCAGCAGGCGAAACAGTGCCTTTGCCGATCATCTCTTCAACCTGTTTGCGAGTGCCTTCTAGGTCTACGCCTTTTGAGCTTAACGCTTTCGCGGCAATGCCCTCACCTTCGCGAATAAGCCCGAGCAAAATATGCTCAGTACCAATATAATTGTGCTGAAGTGAGCGAGCCTCTTCCTGAGCTAGCACAATCACGCGTCGTGCGCGATCAGTGAACCGTTCAAACATAACTGCCTTCCGTTCTTTTCTTTCATTCCATGGTAACGAGTCGCCATGACGCGAAGCGTCGTATATATTTACTCATTCGTACAGCATTCCATAGCATCACAATAATCATGAATGATGAATCTAAATGTTCATATTTTCGTTTCTTGCATAATTACTTATGTTGTCTGCGAGATTTTCTTTTATATAATCGCATTGATGCGGATGTTGTAGTTTTTGAAGTGTCTTCAGATTCTTGTGGCTCTTCAATTTTTTCTGTTAACGGTATTTCTTCTGTAACAGAATTTTCGTCTGGCAAGTTTACTTCTGAAGAATCAGGATAATCTGCATCGTTTTGGGATTTTTCAGATTTTTCAGATTCATTAGCTACAGTCTCTTCAATTTTTTCAGTTTGATTTTTAACTTCAATTTCACGATTTTTGTCATCATTATTTTCATATAATTTTTCGTCAATAGTTGAATTGTCAATTAAATCAGGTTCAGATAAATTATTTTGTTCATCTTTGTCTGTTGAGGCTTCTTTTTTGTTGCGCAATTTTGAATCTAATTTTCTGCGCTTACGACGATGCATCTTACTGTCTTCAATTGCTTCCTCAATAAGCTCAACGTCTGCTCGCTCATCTCGTGGAGCTTGTTGCAAAATGTCAATATGATAATCGTCGTATGCGGGCTCAGATTGAATCCAAAGCTGCGATGGCTCAGGTGGTTCAATGTCAGAATGCTCACCACAAGCATGATCAAGCGAGACAACTCGCCCATCGTCTGGGCTCCACATGTTTGCGCATACACCAAACATAGAGCCTAAACTTCCAGCTAGAGGAATGAGGAATCCGCATGATGAACATGCTTTGCCATCGGCAATTTTTGTAGATAACGACTTTGGACCATGTTGACCTGCGTACCAGCGTTTAGCTGTTTGCGAAATTGCTTCCGCAGTCATTACTCGTCTGCGAGACAGTCTTAGCGTTGAAACAGCTTCTTCAAGATCTTCGTCAAAATCATTATTTGCATCGCAAGATTCTTGATTTTGATTAATATCTTTTTTTGCGTTTGCGTTTGTGTCTGCATCTTCTTCGCTAGTATTAGCTTCAGTATTATCTTCAGCCTCAGTATTAGCTTTAGCGTCATCTTCAGTTTTAGACTCAGAATTATCATCTGAATTTGCTGATTCTATATTCTTTTCAGAATTACTATCATCAATATTATTTACTTGACGGAAGCCATCTTCTAGTCGAGAATCGTCTTCAGATGTGCCAATAGAATCCATTACAGAAAGATCACTTGGTTTCAATCGGTCTTTCCATGGAATCCATTGTGGTGGAAGCAAAGAATCTTCAGTAGGAACAAGCGTTGATTCATTCACAGTCCAACGTTGCGTTTCCTCATCATGATACAACGTAACTGACCACTGCCAGCCTTCATATCCAACTAAATTGCTTACGAAACGAAAGTCTGTAACTCCGTCACCAAGCTCTGTAGAAGATACAAAATCACCTACTGCACCAGTACGTTCTGAAGTTTCCACAGCTATACTTCTAGCTAGTTCTTGTGGATCCATCACTTCATCAGTCATAAATAATATTCCAGACACTATTCCTGAACGTCAAAATTATCTGCCACTGCACGCAACAATGTAGCAAGTTTTTTGCTTTCAGCAGTTGATGGATAATGACGTCGACGCAAACCATTACCAGCAGAATCAAGAAGTTTAATAAGATCTTCTACAATAGCCGCCATATCTTCGGCTTTAGGACGAGTAGCCTTGACAAGCGACGGTGCTGTTGCAATAACATTCAAACCCATCGCCTGTGGTCCTTTGCGACCTTCAATTACAGAAAACTCAACTCGTGTACCCTTGTGTAAAGTTTTTACAGTAACTGGCAATGCTGCTGCTGGCAGGAAAACATCCTTACCATCATCTCCAACAATAAAGCCGTACCCCTTCTGCGTATCGTACCAACGCACGCGCCCATTGGGCATAACACACCTCACTCCAAATAATTCTCATTTCGCACGCTGAAGTGCACAAGGCATAAAGCATCAGCATATGCGATAGGTCTATAGATAGTGTACCAAATATTATTATTACTTGTTTCCTTATTACATTGTAGCGCATACACGCGGGCAATAAAATTTTTTTAACCTACGCAAGTGTTACTCATGCCAATATTTTAATCGCTAACAAGTTTAGAAGGATCTTCAATTTCATTAACTGGCAGCACTACAGTAAGAGTTAAGCCATGAGGTTTAACATCTATCGGCTCAGACCCATCCATAGTGTCATCAAGATTAGTTTTAGAATCGGTCGATGCTTCTGATGGAGAAGATATAGTTGCGCAAATAAAACCATGATGTGCTTTTACTACAGATTGCGCAATTGCCATACCCAAGCCAGTTCCACCTTTTTCTCTAGCTCTTGATGGGTCAGCAATATAGAAACGCTCGAAAATTCTAGATAAAGATTCTTCTGGAACTCCAGGACCATGGTCAACAACTCGAATTACAGCATACTTATGACCAGTATCAGTAGATTGGCTAACTTCCGCTGCTTCCAAAAACTCCTTCAGTGATTCTTTTACAGAAGGTAATTTAGATAATTCATTTGGAGTTATAGATGCCTTCATAACTCCTACTGCAATTTCTACAGGAGAATCAACGGGGGTGTATCTATGAATATTTCCTACGATATTTGTCATTACTTGGCGTAATCTAGCGCCATCACCAAGTAGCGTAACACTTGGAAGTGTACCAACATGGAATTGGAGCTTACGCTCAAAATCGCAATTTGTGCAACTCATAAGCTTCCACTCATCCGAAATGGTCAAATAGCCTTGTTGAACGGATCTAGCAGGATCAAGAGCATGTAAATCATTAGCTGCGTCAGAAAGTATTGGAGACAAGCTAACTTGCTGTGAAATATTAATTCCACGACCTTCATCAAAACGCGCCAAAGAAAGCAAATCTTCTACTAGCTCAGTCATTCTTTCGCTAGAAGCTTTAATGTGAGCAATAGAGTCATCTGCTCTCTCCTGCTCTCCTGGCATGTTGCGCCACATTGTATACAATTCAGCGTATCCATGAATTGCAGCCAATGGAGTACGTAATTCATGACTTGCATCTGAAACGAATCGCTTCATTTTTTCTGTCATATCTTCTTGCTCATTAAATCCTCTTTCAATACGAGCGAGCATAGAGTTAAGAGAAGCTGCTAAAGATCCAACCTCAGTATTTTCAGGAGCAGATGGAACTCGTTTGCTTAAATCTCCAGAAGCAATTTTTGAAGCTGTTTTTTCAATTCGTTTTAACGGTCTTAAAGCTGATTGAATAATAATTGCTGCAAATACTGCTCCAAACAAAATAACTGCAATACTTACCATTATGCAGTAACGAGTAAGTGTGCTAACGGTGTCAATTTGATCGCTAAGAGATAAAGCAATATAGACGTAACCGCTAACGCTTAACTCTGAGTTATAGTTATTCTTTTGACCCCACGTTAATACTAAAACTCTCCATGGTGATTTTGCAGCTTTTTTAGTGATTGCATCGACTTTATTGGTATTTCCCCTGACGATTGCAGGTGCTGTGTAAGGTTTGTGAGTAACAATTTTTTTACTATCAAAACCGTCTGCAGGAAGTTTAGGAACCGAAACAATCGATCCTTTAATTTTGGGTATTAATGGAGTAGAAATAATCTTATTATGCGTATCCCTAACTTGCATAAAGTAATTATTCGGACCTACTGAAGATTGATTTGAGTTTTTCATGCGCAATGAATCAACATTGTCATAAACAAATTGCGCTTGACCGGCTAATTGTGCATCAGTTTTTTCTAGCAAATAATTTCCTACGAGCTGCTGAATCGATAGTGATATGCAAAAAGCAGCTACAGTTAAAATAGCGAGAGTACATGCAACTAAGCGCGTACTCAGTGGTATTGTATTTATGCGACGACGTAGCCAACAGGTTTTACGAGGTTTTTTATCTTTTTTGTCATTTTCGCTTAGCACTATCGCAACACTTTTTCCAGCAGTGCTAACATCTGAATCATCTTTAGGGTTATTATTCGTACTGTTGCTAATAGTTGATTCAGCATTATCGTAGTTATTATTACTAGATTGCATGATCAGGCTTGACCTGCCTTAGGTTCTCGAATCATATAACCGATGCCACGTTTAGTTTCAATAAGAGGAACTACTTTTTGCGGCTTTCCTGAATCGTCAGTAATTTCAATGCCATCAATCTTCTTTCTTAAATAAGAAATATAAGATTCAACTATCGCTGCGTCTCCGCCCCAATCGTACTGCCATACATGATTCAAAATCTGGCTTTTTGACAGAACTCGACCTTCATTGTCCATAAGATAATGAAGTAGTTTGTATTCAGTTGGGCTAAGTTCGATTGGCATGCCGCATCGAGTTACATCATGAGAATCTTCATTAATCTCAAGATCTGCAACTTTGACAATATGAGTTTCCTCATCAGGTTCTTGTGTTCTGCGAAGAATTGCTCGTATTCTTGCCACTACTTCTTCCAAACTAAATGGCTTTGTAACGTAGTCATCTCCACCAACGGTTAGACCCATAATTTTATCTTGCGTATCGTCTCTTGCGGTTAGGAACAATACTGGAACTTTAATTCCATTTTGACGAATACGTCTTGTAACGGTAAAACCATCAATATCTGGGAGCATAACATCCATAACGATAAGATTTGGTTTTACTCGTTCAATTACTTCAACAGCTTCTGAGCCGGATGCAGCAGTTTCTACTTCAAACCCAGCAAAATGCAAAGATGCTACCAAAAGCTCACGGATTGATGGCTCGTCATCGACCACGACAATAGATGCTTCAACGTTCTTACTCATATTGATTAGCATCACTTATCAAGCTGAATGTTTCCTGAATAATTGCTGAAAATAAAACAAGTTATCGAATATTTTTTGTCTACCTGTGACGAGCGTGCCTTCTACGAGCTTTTCTAACACCAGCAAGTATTTGACGTTGTATGCGATTCTTTCTAAACAGAATAATCGCGACTATTGAGAATAATGCCAACAATATTAATAGCATAATAATTGTAGAAATAAGACTTGCAGAAGAAGTTGTTGACGTACGTTTTGCACGCATTATTTGTTTCATCATCATTATTGCAGATTGATCCCAATGCGTTCCAGTTGTGCTTACTAATGGCTTATAAGCTGCATCGGATAACGAGTCTACAGTATTTTTATTTTTGAGCCATTCATCGGAATTAGGTGAAACAGCTACAACTAATCTTCCATCATGAGTTGCTACTGCAAGCAGCACAGTATTTTTAGCTGGAAGCGTACTAATCAACAAATCACTAGCCCATTTTGATGGATTTTTTGTATTTCCAAAAGTAGACAAATATAAGGGCCTAACATTTACTCCTGTACGCTTTTTTGTTGTCTCAATCATGTCAGCAACTTTACTGACAGAATCCCCAAGCAAATTTTCTGTGTCTGTTATTGAGTCTGTTGCAACTATTCCAGAATTTTGCTCATTATTTTCAGCATATGCATTAATTGTATTTACTCTATTTAAAGGTGAAAATATGAGCGAATTTATTGGAAGAGTTGGAAGAATAAAAGAAAAACTAAATAAAAATGCCATTAATAAAAGCAATACGCGTTTAGCTAAAAATAGTTTTGAGTGAAGATGCTGGTAGTTAAAATTTGCAACGCGCGTGCAAGCTAAGCTTTTAACCACATTGGCGCATAAATCTTTTTCGTACTTTTTTGATGGCATATATTCATAATAGCGTGACATCACACAAGTAAAAGTAGCATTATAAAAATCTTTGCTTAATTTATGTGAAATGTTTCGCAAAAATAATTTATAAAGAAGCGTTTATTTAGATGCAAAACAAATGGAGGGGAAATATGGCACAATTTCGAGTTGATTCAGAGCAAATTCAGCAGGCTGCGGCAGCCGTTGGAACCTCGGTTAGTGCAATTAGAGATGCAGTCAACGGGATGTATGCCAATTTACAGCAATTACAAAGCGTGTGGACTGGATCGGCGGCTACACGATTTGCGTCGACCGCTCAGCAATGGCGAGCAGCGCAACAACAAATGGAACAATCGCTAGAAGCAATTCAGCAAGCTATGCAACATGCATCAGGAGTGTATCTTGATGCTGAAACGCAAGCTACTTCGTTATTTGGGATGAGCTGATTAATGTGATGAAAAAGTAAATGGCGACACGCTTACATTGAGCATGCCGCCATTTACTTAAACTATTAAGTTTTAGACTTTTGAGCCACTTTTATTTTTTTATTTAGTAGCCCATGTCGGCACCAGCTTGTGGTGCAGCAGCTGCCTTCTCAGGCTTGTTGGCAACAACAGCTTCAGTGGTTAAGAACAAACCAGCAATAGAAGCTGCATTCTGTAGAGCAGAACGAGTTACCTTAACTGGGTCAGTAACGCCGGCAGCCATCAAATCTTCGTAAGTGTTAGTTGCAGCATTGAAGCCTTCGCCTTCTGGAAGTTCGCGTACCTTGTTGAGAACAACGTCTCCAGAAACACCAGAGTTTTGAGCGATCTGCTTGATTGGAGCTTCTACAGCACGGAACACAATTGCAGCACCTGTAGCTTCTTCACCCTTAAGCTCTGTGATAGCTGGTGTCTTTTCAATCTTCGCAGCAGCCTGAACCAAAGCTACGCCACCGCCTGGAAGCAAACCTTCCTCAATGGCAGCCTTAGCATTACGAACTGCATCTTCAATGCGATGCTTGCGTTCCTTAGCTTCGACTTCAGTAGCAGCGCCAACCTTAATAACAGCAACGCCACCAGCGAGCTTAGCAAGACGCTCTTGCAACTTTTCGCGATCGTAATCAGAATCAGTGTTCTCAATTTCGGCGCGAATCTGAGCTACGCGAGCATCAACATCTTCCTTTGAGCCAGCACCGGAAACGATAGTTGTTTCATCCTTAGAAACAATCACCTTAGCTGCATGACCGAAAACAGAAGCATCGATTGAATCAAGCTTCAAACCAAGATCGTCGGACACAACCTGTGCACCGGTCAAAATAGCCATATCCTGGAGCATAGCCTTACGACGATCGCCGAATCCTGGAGCTTTAACAGCAACAGTATTGAAAGTTCCACGAATCTTGTTCAAAACAAGCGTTGGCAATGCTTCACCATCAACATCTTCAGCAATAATAAGCAATGGCTTACCAGACTTCATAACAAGCTCAGCGATGTGGACGATATCCTGCTGGCTTGAAACCTTGCCAGAAGTGAGCAAAATGTATGGATCTTCAAGAACAGCAGTTTGATCGTCAGCGTTAGTGACGAAGTAAGGGGAAATATAACCCTTATCAAAGCGCATACCTTCAGTGAAGTCCAAGTCAAGACCAAACTTGTTGTTGTCTTCAACTGTGACAACACCATCCTGACCGACTTTATCCAAAGCTTCAGCGATCTTTTCGCCAACTTCAGGATCAGCTGCAGAAATCGTAGCAGTAGCAGCAATCTGTTCCTTGGTCTCAACATCCTTTGCAGAAGCAAGCAATTCCTTAACGATTGCTTCAGCAGCCTTTTCAATGCCGCGACGAAGAGCAATTGGGTTGCTTCCTGCAACAACGTTCTTCAAACCTTCATGCACCAAAGACTGTGCCAAAACAGTAGCAGTTGTGGTTCCGTCGCCTGCAACGTCATCAGTCTTCTTAGCTACTTCTTTAACAAGTTCGGCGCCAATACGCTCGTATGGATCTTCAAGATCAATTTCCTTAGCAATAGAAACACCATCGTTAGTAATGGTTGGAGCGCCGTAGGCTTTGTCAAGCACAACGTTTCGACCCTTTGGACCAAGTGTAACCTTAACAGTGTCTGCAAGCTTATCAAGACCTGCGAGCATACCCTGACGGGCGTCCTCTTCATAGGCAATAATCTTTGCCATTATTCCTCCACATACGTTATTTATGGACTTTTCACTGCAATCTTGAGTAATAAGCCGTCAGCTGCTTATTATCACTCTCAAGGCTTGAGTGCTAATTTGAAGATTAGCACTCTATGTACCCGAGTGCCAACTTTTTTGGCGTTTATACACAAAAACCGGTTAGAAATAATTCTAACCGGTTATTTTTATGCGAAAAATATTACTTGCAAAGCACAACTACAATCGGAGAAACGATTTCTTTTTCGTTTTCGACAGCGCTAATACCTAAAGTCTTTGCAATATCCTCAGCTGCAGCTTTTTGGGAATCGTCTTTATACCAAACAACAGATTCGCTTGGGACTTTACCAGTTGGATTTCCAGCTGTCACATTTGCGTATCCTGCTTGCTTTAACTTATCTGCGCCAGCAGCAGCATGACCGCTTATCTTGGTTGCGTTAAGAACTTTCACAGCAACTGATTTGTCCAGTGAAGTTTGTGCTTTAGAATCATTTGCTGAATTATCTTTAGAGTCATCAGCATCTTTCTTATCTGATTTATTTTCTTCAGATTTATTATTATCGTCGTCATCATCTTCGTCTTCAGAAGATTTATCTTCGTCGCTTTTAGCAGACTTTTTGTTTTCAGAAGGCTTAGCAGGAGATGTTGATTGAGATGATTGTTGCTGATGGTTCCAAGGCAACGGAAGATGTGAGATTTCACCAGAAGCAATAGCCCAAACCAAAACGCCAACAACCGCCGCAATGATTAATGCAACAAAATAAGGAAGTATTACGGCATACCACGCAGGATTTCCACGATGAACTCCAACTGGTCCCTCTGGTGGCTCATCAAAAGCATCAGGCGTATACGACACGTTCTGATTATTTCGCGCCATAATTGCACTCCTTATAAAAGATCATTTAAACAACAATGAATCTATATTATCCAATGCTTAGCACAAAGCACAAATTTAGAAAATTTGATTAATTTCCTTTTATGGTATGCCTTGACATACAGTAGCAATATGAATCCTCAAAATATTAAACCTTTAAACGAGCTAATGGATCCTGATTGGGCTGAAGCATTAAAGCCAGTTGAGCCACAAATACGCGCAATGGGAGTATTTTTGCGAGAGCAGATAGAAAGCGGACATCATATTCTTCCTGCTAGCCACAATATTTTGCGTGCTTTTTCTATTCCACTAAAAAGCATTAAAGTTTTAATTGTTGGCCAGGATCCATATCCAACGCCGGGCCATCCAGTAGGCTTAAGTTTTTGCACAGCTGCAAAAGTGCGCCCACTGCCAAAAAGTCTCATAAACATTTATAAAGAATTAGTAAACGATTTAGGCGTAGAAACTCCAAAGAGTGGAGATCTAACACCGTGGACCAGGCAGGGTGTGATGCTTCTTAACAGATGTTTAACTGTTGAGGCTGGTAAGGCAAATAGCCACCAAGGAAAAGGTTGGGAGCCTGTAACCGATGCAGCTATTCGAGCATTAAACAATAGAACTGATTGCAATGGTAATCCATTGCCGCTTGTAGCTATTTTATGGGGTCGTAATGCGCAAAGTTTGGCTCCTTTGCTGACGAATGCAACTCTTATTACATCAGCGCACCCAAGCCCTCTTTCTGCAATGCGAGGATTCTTTGGATCGCATCCATTTTCAAGAGCTAATCAGGCCTTAATTAATATGGGAGTTTCGCCAATTAATTGGTCCCTAGATTCTCAAGAAATCTAATTGTCTTAAATATTGCAAATTATCTTATAAAGACAATAAAAATGCCATTTTTGAACATGTCAGTACTGCATATCGGTTAAAATGTCTCTTATGGCATTATTTCCACCGCAACCACAGAAGAAACCGTTAACCGATAAAACTTCAATTGCTTCTAAGCTTGGCATTGGATCAGCTGTACCTCAGCCGTCTGCTGTTTCTAATACAAGTGCGCAAGTTACTGCAACTATTTCGAGTGATGACATACGTCGTTGCCAACAAATTGCAAATATTTTGCGCGCACGTTTTGCACAAACCTTAGTCGGTCAAGACGCTTTACGAGAGTCTCTTATCCTTACTCTTATTGCAGGCGGACACATTCTTATTGAATCAGTACCAGGTCTCGCAAAAACTACTGCTGCTCAAACTCTTGCAACAGCTATGTCAGGTAGTTTCCGTCGTGTGCAGTGTACTCCGGATTTAATGCCAGCAGATTTAGTTGGTACTCAAGTTTTTGATTTTGCTTCCCAACGTTTTACTACGCAAATTGGTCCTATCCATGCAAATGTTATTTTGTTGGATGAGATTAATCGTTCAAACGCAAAAACTCAATCTGCAATGCTTGAAGCTATGGCAGAAGGAGCAACAACTATTGGAGGCGAAAGAATTCCTCTGCCTCAACCATTTATGGTTATTGCTACGCAAAATCCAATTGAGGAAGAAGGAACATTTAATCTTCCAGAAGCCCAGATGGATCGTTTTATGGTAAAAGCAGTTATGACTTACCCTAATCCTGACGAGGAAGTTCGTATGCTGCAATTACTTACTCAACGAGGATCGGATGTCGTTGATCCTTCAAAGCTAAATACTCAACGCATAAGTTTGCAAGATGTTGTTTTTATGCGTACTGCAGCGCGTCACATACACGTTTCTGAAGCAGTTATGAAGTATGTAGTTGATCTTGTTGCCACTTCTCGCGGTGAAGGTACGCATCCACTTCCTACGATTAATTCATTGGTTCGTATGGGAGCTAGCCCTCGTGCATCAATTGCACTTATTCGTATTGCTCAAGCTCACGCTTTACTTTCTGGACGCGATTATGTGATACCTGAAGATATTAAATTGTTTGCGCATGAAGTGTTAAGGCATCGCATACTTTTAACTTTTGAAGCTTTAGCTGATTCTATTACTACAGATCAAGTAATTGATGCATTAGTTAAGACGGTTCCTGTGCCATGATGCGTACGAAGCGGTTAGTATTATCTGAACCTGCTAAAGTCGTGCGTCGCAAAATTGAGCTTTTGGATCAGCGAATTGATTTGCCTATTGCGCGTAAAGCTTTAGGCTTATTAGAGGGAGACCATCCTTCGCACAGGCGTTTTGGCACAGGTGATGTTATTGACATACACGCATGGCAGCCAGGAGATGAAGCTCGCATGATGAACTGGTCTGCGAGCGCTCGAACTGGACAGCCTATGGTGTCTTCTAGAGAGCGTACTTCGTCTTCTCATACTTGGATTGCTTTAGATACAAGCATAAATATGAATGGAGCTTGTGTTTCTGGAGAATCTCTGTATGAAGTTGCGTCTAATTCTGCATGCTTTTTTGCGTCTTTGAGTTTAAAACGTCATGATGCTGTTTCGTTGTTGTGTGCAGATGGAAAAAATGTTATCAATGTTCATGCTGCCAGCAACTTTTCTGATTTTGAGCGAAATCTAGATTATACGTTGCTTAATACTCGTAAAAATACCAGAGATATTGATGCGTTGCTTACTTCGCTACTAAAAAATATTGACAATAATGGTCTGGTAGTTTTAATAACTGATGAGTATGCATTACAAGCTCATAACGCTGAATCTTTGCGCAAAATTACGCAAAACCATAAGCTTGTTGTTATTGTTATTTCTCCTATTAATCCTTTTGATTCTGCAATTGATTTGCAAATATTTGATGGAATTACTTTACGTAAAGTACCGGCGTTTTTGAAAAAAGAATCAAATAAAAATGAAGTTGAAGCTCGTAGAAATATTAGAATAAACGCTTTATACGATATGCTGCTTGGTGTTCAATCTTCAATAATTCATGGTTCTTCAAGTGAAGAAGTTTTCCATATTTCTGCGCAAAAAGTGAGCCGTACAAATTATCTTGCTGACTCATTTAGCAAGGAGGTTGAATAGAATGAGCCTGGAAGATATTCAAAAGCCTTTACATGATGAAACGCTTTTTTTAATACTACTTTCTGCATCGCTTGTTGTTATCTTTATTGCTTTTGCGGTTTTATATTTTTCTTTTAAAAAGCCAAAGAAATTAGCTGAAAGTAGCAATTCTACAGAAGCAGTTCACGTTCATAATGTAAACAAACAAGCTTGGCGTAAAGATATTGATGCGATTGTTGAGAAGTATCATAACAATGAACTTACTAAAGATCAGGCTTGTGCAAAATTGGCGTCTATTGCTAGATCTTATATTTCGAAGATGAGCGGTGAAGATATTCAAACTCACACTTTGGGAGAATTGGCTTCTTTGCGTTTGAAATGGCGCAATAAAAAAGGTGCTGATATGTTACGCCAAACAATATCTGCTTTGTATCCTCCAGAATTTGCTGATCGCAAAGCAAACGAGCAAGCGCGAAATACTACTGTTGAGCAGGCTGCTGAATGGGTTTTAGTATTGCTTGAAGGCTGGCAAACGAAGGACAAACGTTGATGAGTAATAATGTTTGGGAATACATATGGCCATGGAGATGGCAATGGCCGCTGCTTTTTGTTGCAGGTGTTGTTGTTTCTGTAGCAATTTTTGCTGTCTTACTAATTTTAGATTCCATTCGTAGCAATATTTTAAAAAAGAAGTATAAGAGTCAAACTAGTAATATTACGCGAAAATTCTATACTTTTACTTTTGACAATGATCTACAAGGAACTACTACTAGTCATTCATGGTATATGTGGCGAATGTT
Organism: uncultured Gardnerella sp.; assembly: GCA_947252975.1. Taxonomy (GTDB): domain Bacteria; phylum Actinomycetota; class Actinomycetes; order Actinomycetales; family Bifidobacteriaceae; genus Bifidobacterium. The sequence goes on along the minus strand of CAMXWX010000017.1, from coordinate 6,586 downwards.
TAGAAGGTTTGCTACGGCTGCATTGGTAGTATCTTTGTGCAGTGCGCTTGCTATTGCTTCCAGACCAGCACGAGTGTTTAATGCGAACGAGCAAGTTAGTTCTAGAGACATTGTTTTATGCTTAGACGTTTCAGGTTCTGCTCTACCATATGATCGCGAAGTGATTCAAGCGTATCTTAATTTTATTGAGCATTTTCAGGGTGAACGCATTGGATTGAGCATTTTTAACTCCACATCTAGGACAGTTTTTCCACTGACTGACGACTATCGATTGGCTAAAAAACAATTGCAATATGCTGCAAATTTGCTTGGCGGAGTTCAATCGCAAAGTCGCATTAATCGTTTACAACAACGTCAATATCAAGAAATTTCTGACTGGCTTGAAGGAACTCAAAATCGCAAAAACGCAACATCGCTTATTGGAGACGGTTTAGTTAGTTGCGCAGCAATGCTTCCAGGTTTTATTTATGGTTCTGCTCATAATAACCATAAAATACAAAGCCGTTTTAATAGAAGTTCTTCTATTGTTCTTGCTACAGATAATGTTGTTTCTGGAAAACAAACTTACTCATTAAAGCAAGCTTTAGATTTAACAAAGCAGGCTAAAATTACTGTCGATGGGTTATATTCTGGCGCAAAACAGAATGAGAATGATGACACTACATTAGAAATGAAACAGCTTATTGAATCTCATGGTGGAATTTTCCTGTCTCAACGCAATTCTGATTCCGTTATTAATTTAGTAAAAGAAATTGAAAAAAGACATACAGCAATTCCTCAAGGCGCTGCTCAGTCTGCATTTAGTGACGATCCTGGTCTTTGGGTTTTGTTTACTGTGTTTAGCGTTGTGATTTGGCTAGCTATTGCAAAGAGGATGAAGCGATGACAACAACACTATTTTCTGCTACTACCCTACTGTTTGCACACGCTAAAATTGAAGCTTCTGACACTTCTCAAGCAGGTCAGTTGGTTTTTTCTCCATCATATGGTTGGATTATTGCGATTATTGCAATATTGGTTTTGTTGGCAGCAATGTTTTTTGAAATTGTGCCTATACGCAGGAAACCTGAATCAAGTGATGAAACTTTTTGCATGAGATTAAGACGTATTGGCATATGTATAATGCTAATAATTTGCGTGCTATCTCCAAGTATTATGCGTTCAACTTTACAAAGAGCAGTAAATGCAACAAACGTGATTATTGCTCTAGATATAACAGGTTCAATGAGAGCAAAAGACGCTGATTATGCAAAAAATAGTAAGATTGAGCGTATTGAAGCAGCAAGGAATATTATTCATCAAATAACAAAATCCTATGCTAACTCAAGTTTTGCTGCTATTTCTTTTGGTGCTTCTACTTCTGTTGATGTCCCATTGACGCCTGATGCTAGAGCAGTTGACAATTGGATAAATACTCTACGAACTGAGCCAACTAGCGTAGCTACTGGAACTAGTCTTGACGCACCTATAGATCAAACTTTGCTTACTGCAAAAGCTATACATGATGCTCATCCAGATGACACAACAGTTTTGTATGTTATAAGCGACGGTGAGGAAACAACTCAACGGAAGCGCCGCACATTTTCATCGCTCAGAGCTTATATTACTAACGCATTTGTTATTGGAATAGGCTCATCTAAAGGAGCTAAAATGCCTTTGGAAAAAACACAGCTGCAACTTGACGACTACAGCGAAAACAATACCTCTAATCAATGGGTTATTGATCCTGCTACGGGCAATCCTGGCATTTCAAAGCTTGATGAAAAGAACTTACGAAATATTGCCGATGAGCTTAGCGGCAAGTATATGCACTCATCTTTAAGTGTAACATTTGGAGACGAAGCAAAACCAATTCTTTCACACCAATGGAGAATGAACGAGACAGCAAAGCCTCGTTTGAGACCTGAACCAATTATTTGGCCGTTTGCAATATTTGCGTCGATACTTTTAATTTGGGAATTAATGTCGTGGTTTATAACTTCAAGGAAATTAGTATGAAGCACATGTCTAGTCGCACAATTATTCGCATTGTTACATTCTTGTTCTTGATTATTGCGATATTAATAGCGTATTTTGCTATCGTAAATTGGAGAGCACAATACGCATATAATGCTGCTACTGATAGCCTTATTTCTAACATAAAATCTGCCAAGAGTATCGATAGCGACAAGAATGTGCTTTTAACTCAGCAACAGCAAACTGATGCTCAATTTGATGATGCTAAATCTCAAGAAATGATGCTGCTTCCTCAACTTCGAAATAGTATTGACAAAAATGCTGAATTATCACGAAAGTTAACAGAAAAATTAAAGCAGAATCAAAACAATACTAATAAGCAACAGAAACCGAAAAAGCATAACAATCATTTTAAAAACGATAATTCTGACAATCCTTCTAAAGATAAAAAGCAGTCAGATTCGTCTAAGCCTCAGTTGGACAATACTCAGCGCAATAAAGTTGAAAACTTGCTAAAACAGAACGATCATGTGGATTCTAAATATTCACAGGATCAAGAAGACCAGCAAGGTTTAGAAAAGACAGAAAAACGTACTAAAACTGATGAAAGCAGCAATAAGCCTTGGTAATTAAATCTTCAAGATTGGTTATAAGCGAAGCAATAAGCATTGAATAACCTTTTAACCACATTGAATATTTTTTAGTGACTTTTTATTAATGAACGTGTGTAATAACGATTATGCACACATATTACGAATGGCAATGGCTTATACAACGCACTCAAGAGTGCGCTCGCTGCGTTATAGCAGAATCCGCAGCGACTGAATTAGAAGATTGGCAAGGGCTTGCAGCCGAACATTTTCGTCATAGTATGAAAAATATTTCCGCACAAGCGTATGCGTTATATAACATTCGCGGAGGAATATAGTATGTCTTGGAAAGTTAAGTCCTCTGTTGTAGGTGGAATGACGATTAGCGTTGCTGATAGAGAAGCGTATATTAGTTTTTCCAGAAAACTCAACAATATTGCTAAAGAATTGCTTACGCTAAAAAATTTATGGCTTAATGCAGCGATGGTTATTGCCGGTCAAAATTATGGTATACAAAAAGAATCAGGAGCATATATTCATGATTCTTCGCAATCATTTTTAACTGAAAGCATATGTCATGAGTATGCTCATAAATGTTATTTAATGTCTCAAAATTTAGAAAATCTTGCTTTTCTTATTGTAAGAGCAAATAATTTATATGAAGATGCAGAATTTCGTGCAAAAGACGAGTTAGACAATAAAATTTCTTTCTTGGCTCTTGCAAACCCTATTTTTGCTTTACACGTTTTATTGTCCGCAAGTCTTGCTGTCAAACAAGATGATAAAAATCATTCAGGTTTCCAATATCTTGCTAAATGGTCCTACGCAACTAAGAGTATGCAACAAGGAATTATTCGAGGTTTATCGCAGCACCTTATTTTAAATCCTATTACAAGTTTGCCAATATTTATTGCCGGAAATGCGAAAGGCCCCATAAATAAAAAAGAGCGTGAAACCTCACTAAACTTTTTATCCAATGCTCAAAAATATTTATCACAAGCTATTCCATTTATTTCTAGTGCTCTTAGCTTCGTAAGCGCGCCTATTAATGATCGAAAGCAAGGTAATAATTTACTTCTCACTAAAGTAAATGAGACGTGGAGAAAACCTGGATCTGTTCTTGCTAGACCTGGACGTAATCTGCTTGAAACTTTAGAAAATTTAACGGAACTTGGAAGCGGAAATTTGGGCGTTAGGCCACCACTTGTTAATCCAGATGCTGCTACTATTGCAATTCAACGTTTTAAGCGCAGCGATGGCAGTTCGTCATGGTTAGTAATAATTCCAGGAACTGACGGTAAAGCACACTCTCCTTTTGGTTGGGCACAAAACGCAGAAGTAATGAGTCATAGTTCTTTAATGAGAAAACAAGCTGATAGCACTCGAATGGTTGTAGAAGCTATGAAACGTTCTGGAATTAAACCTAACGAGCCTGTTGCTTTAGTAGGCCATTCTCAGGGAGGCATTGTTGCAGCAAGCATTGCAAGCGATTACTCTAAACAGTACAACATACAGCATGTTGTTACTGCTGGATCTCCTATTGCAAATCATCCAATTCCTAAGAAGACTTGGGTTACTAGTATTGAGATGGACGATGAGATTGTACCTTCTTTAGATGGCAAGGAGAATCCTCGTAGAAATAATTGGGTGACTATTCATGGGCATGCAATTCATGTTAAAGAATCTAAGCGTTCTTTACCTCCTGGAGTCACGCGTTTTTCTGGCAAACAATATTCGATTAAAAAATTCGATAATGACGGAATATTCGTTAATGATGTTCCAGAAGAAGGAACTTTAACTCATGATTTGCATTACCATACTGCAGCTTATGAAGATGCTCTTCAACTCGGATCTAAAAGTGTGCGCGAGCAAGATCGACATTTTCAGAATACTATTAATGGCAAATTGCAAAGTACTACATTGTGGCAAGGAGTAATGAAAAAATAAAATAATTAAATTCTTATTGAGTAAAATTAAGCTAATTCGCAGCATGATGTAACCTTAAACTATGAAGCTTACCGATATTTCTCCTGCAATAGCTCTGACTCCTCTCGATGGACGTTATCATAATCAAACATCCGCACTCGTTGAATATTTAAGCGAACCTGCGTTAAATCGCGAGCGCATGCGTGTAGAAGTTGAGTGGATGATTCTTCTCGCAAATGGTTATGAAGCTAATCAATTCCAGCCAATTGTTAAGGGTGTTAATCCTTTAACTGATGAAGAATGCTCATATTTGCGTTCTATTCCTGAAAATTTTGATGCTGAAGGAATTGCTCGTCATGCTGCGCATGAGGCTATTACTCATCACGATGTTAAAGCTGTTGAATACTACATTGACGATGCGTTAGACGAAGCAGAGAATAAGCTTGGTCATGCTACTGAGCTTTCAAATTTAAAAACTTTAGTACATTTTTCATGCACAAGTGAAGATATTAATAATCTTTCTATTGCGCGTTGCGTAAAGCAAGCTGTTTTAAACGTTTATCGTCCGAATTTAGAAGCGATAGTTGATTATTTAGTTAAGAATGCTAACGAATATAGAGATTTATCTATGCTTTCGTTAACTCATGGTCAGCCTGCTACTCCAACTACTTTGGGTAAGGAATTGGCAGTGTTTGCATATCGTTTACGTCGTCAACTTCGTCATCTTGATAATCAAGAGTATTTAGGAAAGTTGAATGGTGCTACAGGAACTTTTGGAGCTCATTTAGCTGCTTTCCCAGAAGTTGATTGGATTAGCGTATCTCAAGAGTTTGTTGAAAATAGAATGGGTCTTCAATGGAATCCATTAACAACTCAAATTGAAAGCCACGATTGGCAAGCTGAACTTTATAGCACTGTAAGTCACATAAACCATATTTTGCATAATCTTGCAGTTGACGTATGGATGTATATTTCTAGGGGTATTTTTGTGCAAGTTCCTGTAAAGGGAGCTACAGGATCTTCTACTATGCCTCATAAGGTTAACCCTATTCGTTTTGAGAACGCTGAAGCTAATCTTGAGATTTCTTGCTCACTGTTTGACACATTGTGTGCAACTCTTACTGAAAGCCGCTGGCAGCGTGATCTTACAGACTCTACTACTCAAAGGAATGTTGGCTCAGCTTTCGGTTATGCTCTTCTTGCTTTGAATAATCTTTTAGGCGGTTTGAAGTCTATTCATCCTAATAAAGAATTTATGGCAAAAGAATTAGACGAAAATTGGGAAGTTCTTGGAGAGCCAATTCAAACAGCAATGCGTGCTGAAGAAATTGCTGGCGTACCTGGTATGGAACAACCATATGAGCAAGTAAAAGAATTAATGCGCGGTCACCATATTTCACAAAGTGATGTAGAAGAATTCATTAAATCTCGTAGCTTTGATGCCAATACTGCAGCTCGTTTGCAAGCAATGACACCAGAATCTTACACTGGATTTGCTTCACGATTGGTGGACTTTATTGATTAAGTAGACGGTAAAGCCATGCAATCTAGCATAAATCCAAATCTTGTTATTGAAGATACTCAGCCTAGCTTAGTACGTAGTTGGGCTGATTTGTTGTATGCAATATCATCAGTTGTAATTGGCGTTTTTACTTTGTTGTCGTCAATGTGTTTGTCAGCAACGGCTGATGCTATGAAGATTGATGCACGAAGTGCTACTCAAATTATAGGGTTATCTTTTAATAATCTTTCATTTGTTCTGATACAGCAAGGTCTTACTCTCATTGTTGTTGCAGAAGTTATTGCACACATGGTTTCTGACAGGCGTTGGATTGATACCGCTATTTCTGTTATTACACTGTTTATAAGTTATGGTTCAGTATGGCTGTTATCTATTGCGATATTTTCTACACACAATATAGCTTTGATTGAATCTTTACAAATGCGGTCCAATAACGCTTGGGCTGATTTGCTTCCAGACATGTACGCTGTTCTAGTTGCTTTTCTTACAGTTAGTGGTCCTAGACGCGAATATAAGCATGTAATGTGGGGCTGGAATGCTTTATTCATTGTTACAGCAATACTTCTATTTTCATCTTGGGACTCCTACTCCG
>CAMXWX010000016.1 GCA_947252975.1 uncultured Gardnerella sp. | reverse complement strand
AGCTCCATCCTCTAACTCTTCATAAGATGAAGCGAAACAATACGGTGTAGTAGACAGTCCTAAATCTTCGTGCGCAATTCTACGCAAGCGCTCGCGATCCATTGCAATCGCGGCAATATCTGAGCTAGGAACGACTTGAATATTCTTTTTAGCAGCATCTTTCAAAACTTCAGTAGCAATAGCTTCAACTTCTGGAATAATAATGTCAGGATTCACATTTGAAATAAGTGCTTGCAATTCTTGCGGATTCGACATATCTAGCACGTGGTATTCGTGAGCTATTTGCATTGCAGGAGCGTTTTTGTAGCTATCGGCAGCGCATACTCGCACGCCTAATCGCATAAGCTCAATCGCAATTTCCTTACCAAGCTCGCCAGATCCAAGAAGAAGCGCGGTTGTGTTGTTACTGTTTTCAGTTACGCCAAATATGCGCTGATTTTGGTCAGAAAAACTCATACATCCATTGTTGCATTTGCCATTGTCGAATAATTGATGTTGTTACTACGACGCGCCGAAGTGTGTTGCGCTAGCATAAATCGAGGAAATCGTGTATAGTATCCCTTTGTTGTGTGATTCAATTCGTTTCGCGCACATGGTGGCTATAGCTCAGTCGGTAGAGCATCTGATTGTGGTTCAGAAGGTCGCGCGTTCAAGCCGCGTTAGCCACCCCACTTGAACGGCAGGTAAATATCTGCCGTTTTTTGTTTTTGGATTGCAATATTTTTTGCCTATAACCCGCATATAACCCCGAATTTAGGAATTTTTACGAATATTAGGAAATTTGCAAATTTTACTTGAAATTTTTCATGGGGGGGGGGTATAACAACGTATGTGCTTAGCAGTAGTGCACTACATTATCTTGCGTTTAAGTTTTTGGCGTGAATTAGCCTGCTGATTTTGGGCATGATTATGCTTGCTTGCGTTCGTATCGACGTTTGCTTTGGTGGTTTGTGATATTTCGCGCTCATTTGCTGCTGATAATGCAGTGTGCTGCACCCCGGGCAATGCTTGTTGATTCATAAAACCAACAGGCATGAGTATTCGAGCAGCTTTTAGATTTTAAGAAATCGAGGCGTTAGAATGTTACGGCTTCACGGCTGTTTCTCTAACCTTATACGTATAACTTGTAGTTTTATGAATTGTCATCATGCGCTTGATGATGTTAACGGTTCTGTAACTTTACAAAAATCTAAAAGGTGCACTAAAGGGTGCTCTATTGCTAGCGCTTCTAAGTTGTATTACATTCGTCGCGCGGCTCTTGCGTTGATTGTTGCCGTGGCGACTATTCTTGCTGTTCTCGTTGTGCCAGCTAAGCCTGCAAGCGCTGCGCAGGTTATGTGGTCATATGCTGGCCATGGATATTTTACTGCTAATGGTAATAGTATTGGTAATGCTGTTGAAAATATGGATATTGAGCCAAGTATTACCAAAGACTCTAATGGTACTCATGTGAAGTATGAAATATATTTTAACTATGCTTTTAAGGAGAAGTTAAATCCTCAGCCTAGACAGCGTATTCCAGCGCGACCTACTTTTTATGTAGATCTTCCGAAACAGCTTATTGCGGACACTATTAGAGTGCAAAGAGATAGGCGAAATGTTTACGAGAAGAAGTGGAATGTCTGGTCAACTCAGAATGATAGAGGCATCCCAGAAACAATGAAAACTTGGGATAAGTATTGGGGGAAAATTTCTCGGACGATTTCTCGTTGGCATTATACGTATGGTAATAGCGATTTTAATGATCAGTGGGAAGATACTGTTGGTAATGGTCATTTTGGCTGTGGGTATAATCAGGATACTGATCCTACAGCGCGTGATTTTACGAAGAAATATAGTTTATGCGAGATAAAGAAGTGGCATGACAATGGCGACTTTGGTATAATGCTGCGTTCGTTTGAGAGTGCTAATTCTACGACTTGCTACCGTTGGATTATTACTGCAGATGTGCCAGATGGTACTGATATTCGTTACATGCCTATTATTGCTGGATATCAGGCTACTAATGCTGAGTCTCATGAGCGTGATTATGCAACTTATGGTCCTTATGATCACGATGGTGATGGCGTACCAGATAACGTGGAGTGGGATAATAGTACCGATCCGAATAAGCCTGGTGGATTGCATTTTGAAGAGTCGGAGGATTCACAGCCTCGTGAATCTTCTTCTGTGAGAGCTTATACTGATGATGGTCACTGGCAAGAGAGTTATGATGATTACCACAATAATAAGGGTAGTTTTGTTCCTGATTATGGCAGTGACGGTAAAAGAGGTAAGCTGTACAATCATATTCCTAAGAATCTTACTTATTCTATTGATGGTAACGCTTATTTTGATAACAATAAGGGATCCAATGCTCAAGTTACTTTTGATGATCCTAATAGTCCGAAGCCAGAGCCTTTACAACAAGGTCATGCGTGGATTGACAAGTCTACAGGTAAAGTGTATTTTAACCCAGCAGACTCGCATAAGAATCATACAGTTTATATACCGATTAAGGTAACTTATCCTAATCCAAGTAACTACAACTGTAATCATCCTCAGCCTTTTTCAGAGACGGTTGTCGCTAAATTCAAAGTTTGGCCTATGTCTCATTTTTATAAGCCTGTGTATCCAGATTATGATAAAAAACAGGTGCAAGCTGGAAAATCAATTACGTCGGTTCCAGAAAATAAGGGGATTACTAAAGGCGATTTTCCGAAAGGTACTAGGTTTGAGCTTGGTAAGAGTAATAAATATTCTAAACCAGTGCTTTCTTGGTCAAAAATGACTAATACTAGTACTGGTGAAGTAACTTTTACTCCGAGCAAACCTCAAGATCCTAATAATTACGATACTCCTGTAATTGCTCACTATCCTGATGGCTCAAGTAGTACGGATAATGGGCAGGTTTATGCTCACGTTAAAGTAACGCCACTTACTGTAGGCAATAACGATTTAGGTTTTTCTATTGCTGAGGGTGCAGGTATGCACGATTTCGGTAGTAACTATTCCGACCGTATTACTTATGGTTCGTATCATACGGATCATTACACGAATCTTGATAAAGATAAGCAGATAGATGGTAGTAAGCTTCTTATACCTGACGCGTGGTCTGCTAACAATAAGTCTCCGATTACATTCCGTGCTATTTGCCACGAAGAAAATAAGGATAATTATACGCTTCTTAAATGGGATGAAGCGAAAAACAGGTCTGTCGGTGAGGTTAACGGATTAAAGTTTACAGCTTTTCATCAATGGAAAATCGCTACGGAAGACGAAGAAAACAAGTGCAGGAATAATAAAAACTGTAATCTTAATGATTTTAAGTACTCGTATTTAACTAAAGATGAGTACAACACGAATACTATGGCTCGTTCTCGCGCGATTATTACTGGAACGCCTAGGAAAAGCGGTAAGTACGAGTGTCGCGTGTTTGCTTTTAACAATGCTGTTAGTCTTAAGAATTTCGATGACATAATTGTCAATGATACTGGCGGAAGTGTTGTTTATAAGAAAATGCTCTTTGCTAATTATGGTACTAAGGGCGAGACTAAGGATTCAAAGGGTAAAGATTGGAATGATCAAACTTTAAAGTTTAGTGTTAAAGCTTCTTACGCGCATAGGAATAATCCTAGTTACGTGCCATTGAAAGTGAAGGCTGGTGAATATCATGCAAGCCTTACTAACGGTTATAAGAATGTTACTGATGTGCCTACGAGTAAGAAAGGCGCTAATAATGCTACTCATCAGGATGATATAGAAGAAGGCGCGCTTCCAGACGGTACTTGGTTCGAGTTTGATGAAAACCAGTATAAGAAAGATAATTCTGGTTGGTATAAGAAGGATAAGGGTCATCCTTATGGAATGTCTTTCTACGATAATGGTCAAGATAATAAGCCTAGCGATGGTGGGAAGACTGGTAAAAACCATGGTACGGGTGATGGTTCTCACTATGGAGTGATGTCTTTTAAGCCGCTTAAGTGGCAGAAGCCTGGCGTGTATAAAATTCCTGTGATCGTACATTATCCGGACGGTTCAAAGTCTACGGATAAAGATGCTGGTAATGGGGATGGCATAAGTAAACCAAATCCAGTGTACGCGCAAGTGACAGTGGATCCTATGGAAGGCGATGATATAAAGCTTCGAGTGCTAAGGTCAGATTCTCCTGACGCGCCTGATATTAGTGATACTGATGGTCAGTTTGGAAGTGGTAGCGGTCTTACCATTATGAGTGGCATGAGTCTTATGTATAGACCGTTTATTGACGCTTGGTCTACAAAAGACGTGTGGAATAGTGGTAATAAAACTGAGAAGAAAATAGGCTTGGAAGTTTTATGCGAAAATGATGACCGTGATTTTGTTTCAAAACTTGCGGGTATGAAAGCAAGTAATCCAATTACATGGAGTCATATTGATACGTACTCCGAGCGTGAGAAATGTAAGAATAATTCTAATTGCAACGCGCAGCATAAATTGTATAGCTATAACGCTAAGGATAATCCGAATAATCCGTTCGATGCTGCTCAACGTACTACTGCTACGCTCGATGGTATTCCAGAAAAAACTGGTGACTATCAGTGCGTTGCTTGGGCTTTGAAACCAGAAGCTAAGAAATCTTTTGATGGTATGAGTAATCATCATGGTGCTAAATATGATTTGTTGAATGAAGTTTACGGTGATCAGTACACCAGGGGTAAAGATTACGAGTTTAAGACTTTCATGATTCACGTTGTGAAACCATTCGCGCTGCCAAAGACCGGCGGATGCGGCTGGAATGCGTCTTTGTGCGTTGTTTCTGCGATGTTGTCTAGTTTGATTGCTGCTGTGTTTGTAATGGATCAAACTAAGCGCGGTCACGAGTTGCTTGGAAGGTGGCGACTCGTATGAAGCTTTTCTACTGGGTGCATGTTTTTAATGTGCGTGTTTTTGATGCAAAATCTCATGGAATTTTGGAGCGTGATATTGCAACATAATATTCCTAAACTTAAAAAATTTACTCATTTATGAGCAAATTGCGTGAATAATTCGAAATTCGGTTAAAACCGATAAACAATTACATACTTACATCAAAATTTCAAAACTTTTAATTGCTGGAAACAGCATTTATGAAAGGAATGAATATGAACAAATTCACTAAACAATGCGTGGCGGCATTCGCCTCGCTCGCAATGGCTGGCACGCTGTGCGTTGCCGGTGCTGTGGTGGCAAACAACGTAGCATTTGCTACTGGTACGACTCAAACAGCTACTGATGCTGATGCACCTTGGAATGCTGCCAATAAAGATAGAAAGGGTTCCATCAAGATTACAAAGTACAAGGATGAAACCGATGAGAAAGGTAATCAGAAGAAGGCAACTCCTGTTAAGGGTGCAAAGTTTAAGGTAACTCCAGTTGTCAAACTAGATGGTACAGCTATTGATCTTAAGAAGTATGATGATTGGCTAAAAGTTGCTGCTAAGGTTACAACTCTTAATACAGATCCTGGCTCTTTGCCATCAACTGATTTAGGCACTGCAATATCAGACAACTCAAATACAGGCAATGATAAGACTCTGTTTACAACAGGCTCTGATGGTAAAGTAACTGTTAGCAATCTTCAAATCGGCTTATACAAGGTTGAAGAAATAAGTGTTCCAGATGGATACGAAAAGCTTCCGCAGCCATTCTTTATGACTATTCCACAAATCACCAGTGGTAAAAAAGGCACAGAATATGATTACAATCCAACTGTCGATCCTAAGAATGCATATACTAAGGATGCTATTAAGAAGACTGTTGACACTACAGGAATGGTTGGTACAAAGGATGATTTGCCATATACCATTTCAACTTCTGTAGTTACAACTAGTGGTACGCCTGTTAAAGATCGTAAGGCTGATGATTATCAGGGCTTTGCTGTGTGGGATGACGCGTTGAAGTCTGCTTATGCTTCTAGTAAAGATGTAGTTAAAAGCGTTAAGATTGGGAATACTCCTATTACTAACAGCAATGGTCAAGAAGATAAGTATAAGGTTACTATTGAAGATAGTCCTATCGATAATAATACTCGTAAGCGTATTACCGTATCGTTTACAGATGCAGGTCTTGGCGAAATTGCTACTGCTCTTAAGACTTCGCCAAATGCAAAGTTAACTGTTGCGCTTAAGTTCACTCTTAAGGCAGATGCTCCAGCTGGCGAACTTATAAACAAGTATGGTTATCAGCCAGGATATAAGAAAGGTACTCCTGACCAGGATAAGCCAAAGCCTGTTAATCCAACTCCAAATCCAGATTCTAAGGTAACTCTTGTCAAATTCCAGATCAAGAAGATAAGCAGCACTGACGGAAAAGCTATTAAGGGCGCTAAGTTTGCTGTGTTTGCAAAGCCAGATGATGCAAACGCATGCGCGGCTGACGCTTCTCGTACTGATGCTAAGTGCAAGAACAAGTCTTCTAAGGGCTTTGCTACTGATGCTGAAACTGCTGATAAGACTGGTTTGACAGCAGATGGATTTAAAGCAAAAGTTGGACAAAAGTTCTACGTTGTGGAAACTAAAGCTCCAGACAACTATGTTTTGGCTCCAAAAGTTGAAGAAGTTACTATTCCTACGACTTACTTAACAGACGCTAATTATAATAAAGATTCGAAGACGTTTGTTTACTCGTTCAAGGATGTTCCAACGAGCAATAATAGCATTGATCACTGGTTCAAGCTTCCAAAGACCGGTGCTTATGGCGTGTTTATTTTCGCTATCGCTGGCATTGTTTTGATTGCTGCAAGCGTGTTTATTTACACTCGTAACAATCGCAAAGAAGAAGATAAGCAGCGCGCTTAGTATTCTTCTAACGTAAATATATTATAAAAAACTCAGGGGGTTGGGCGGTATTTGCTTAGCCCCCTGTTTTACTTTTTGGAAGTGGATTTATGAGTTTTACTAAATTTGCAAAAGCTTGCCGCAGCAGCTTAGAGAGATTAGTGCGATTAGCAGGCTTACATATTCTTAAATCCACTCCCAATGAATCGTCTGCAAACGAATCTTCTGCAGACTCAGATTCTGCAAATCCCAAAAAATCTGTTTTTAAATGCGTTATTGAACCAATCATTCTGGCGCTAGCTGCAATTCTATGCTTCACCTACCCAGTGGCATCAACACTGTGGAATAATCACGTGTCTAAACAAATTTCCATAGATTACGACAAAGTAACTTATAATCAAGCCGCTAGCGTGCGACAATCTATTCTAAAAAGTGCGCGAAAATACAATGCGCGCAGAAAAAAAATTTTTACAGCCGATCCGTATGACGGTAGTGACAATTACAAAAAAACAGCAGACTATAAGTCATATATCAAACAACTAGACGAACCAATGGGAATTATGGGAATCATAAAAATCCCAAAAATAGGCGTAAAACTACCGATTTATCATGGTGCTTCGCGCGATGTTCTAGCTCGCGGAGCAGGGCACTTGTATGGCACAGATTTGCCAGTGGGCGGCAAAAACAGGCATACTGTTATCACAGCTCATACTGGTTTGCCTACAGCAACCATGTTTGACGGTTTAATCGATATGAAGCGTGGAGACTACTTCTACATTGATGTACAGGGCTATACAATGCGCTATAAGGTGTTTCGCATTAGCGTGGTTGATCCGCATGATATTAGTTTGTTGCAGCGTGAAAAGGGTCGCGATTTAGCGACGTTGCTTACATGTACGCCGTATGGTGTTAACTCGCATAGATTGCTAGTGACGGGGTATCGCGTGCTGCCGGACCCAGCGCATGCTCCAGAAGATCATCTTCAGTGGCCATTCTGGATGACTATGTTCCTTATAGCATTGATAAGTTGCGCGGTGGTTCTTGCCACAATGATTATTGCTATAGTTCGAAAACGTCGTAATAATAATATTGTGCCGCAAGGAATGCATATTTGTGAAAAATAAATACATGATTGCTTATTGTGAAAGAAAGAAGTGATATATCAACGATTTATCAGTTGATGAAATACTTGAGGAATGTGCATCATATTAGCATTAGAGTAAGCGGCAATCGCTTCATTTAAATAACCTCAGTCTATGGAGTAGACTGGTATGGTTACGCATATGTATGTTGATGATGACATGGCGTACTAAATAGCACATGGTGCAGAAGGAGTATTTATGGCTGGTAAGGCTTCACCTAGTGAACCATTATGGGAGACAATTCTCCTGTTTGTGCCTAGAACTTTAGGAAAGTTAGTGCGCTCGCTTTTTGGTGTTGGAGAATACGATGAGGCATATCGCAGAGACGGTTTGTGCTTCGTTATGCTTGTTCTTGCGATTTTATTCTGCGCATCAGAATGGTTTAGAGTTAGTGGATTTATTGGAGTAGGTCTCCATTTTGTGTCTTCTAGTTTGCTTGGAATTATGAGCGTTGTTCTGCCTGTATGGTTAAGCGTTGTCGCTTTTAGGTTGATGCGTAACAGTGGAGCTGGCTCTGGTAATCCTCGTGTTATTAGCGGATTTATTATTCTATTGTTATCTGTTTGCTCAATTCTTGATATTTCTTCTGCGCCTCGCGGAAAAGCATTTAATTTAGGAACTGTGCAAAAGTCAGGTGGGTTATTAGGTTTTGTGCTCGGATCTCCGCTATCGTGGGGTCTTTCTCGTATTTTTGCAATTATTATTTTTGTAGTAGCTGCTATTTTTTCGATATTAATGATTACTCGCCTTCATGTAACTGATATAGCTCAAGGTGTTGCTACTATTTTTGCTAAATATAACAGTAAAAAGTCTTCTGAAGATTTAGGAAACTCTGAAGAAGATAATTCTGACAGCAAAACCAATTCTTTGGAATTTGCAGATGGCGTGCCAACTCACAATGAAGAGTCGCCGAAAAATAATAGCGGATCTTCTCAAATGTCTTCTGTGTTGAAACTGTTTAAATCATTCTTTAAGCGTAAAAACAGTAATAATAATGGGGAATTGCTTGACGAATACGCCGGCGATGATGCATTTTCGCATGCTGCTTCTCACGGTAATAGTGTAGATAATCTTGAAAGAGTTGAACCTCGTAAAGCAAGAACTGTGAGCAGCTCTTCCGATAATAATGCTGCAAATAATTCCCAATTTGAAAATGCTGATAATAATTCGAGTCAACTTACACCTAGAAGTGTTTCATCTTCATCAAAGCCTGTTCCTGAAGAAATATTGCCAAAAGCTCCTATGAGTGATTCCTCTTTATCTGCAAGCGATCCATGGTCAAGTATTCCAGCTGAACGTATGGATCAATATCGCAGGGATCAGGAAGATTCAGATAATGAAAATGCTGCAGACGGCGAAAATGGTGCTGGCAATAATAATGAGCCTTCTTTTGATTCTTTCTCTGAACCTTACAAGCTCCCTGATTTGAATCTTTTAGCTCATGGCAAGCCTCATGCTGCGAGAACTCCAGCAAACGATAACGTTATTCGCGCGCTAACTTCTACTTTTGAGCAATTTGACGTCGACGCTCACGTTATTGGATTCCTTAGAGGACCATCTGTTACGCAGTACGAGGTTGAGCTTGGTCCTGGTGTAAAAGTTGAAAAAGTTACGAATTTGCAAAAAAATATTGCATACGCTGTAGCTAGTACGGATGTGCGTATTTTGTCGCCAATTCCAGGAAAGTCTGCTATTGGTATTGAAATTCCAAACGTCGACCGCGAAATTGTGCATTTGGGAGATGTTCTGCGCTCGCAAAAAGCTATGAATGACCCTAATCCTATGCTTACAGGTGTTGGAAAAGATGTTGAAGGTCATTTCGTAACTGCAGCTCTCGATAAAATGCCGCATTTGCTTGTTGCTGGCGCTACCGGCTCCGGTAAGTCGAGTTTCATTAACTCAATGCTTACTTCGATTATTATGAGGGCAACTCCTGAGCAAGTTCGCATGATTATGGTCGATCCTAAGCGCGTGGAGCTTTCTGCTTATGCTGGTATTCCGCATTTGCTTACTCCGATTATTACGGATCCTAAGAAGGCTGCGCAGGCTCTTGAGTGGGTTGTTAAAGAGATGGATGCTCGCTACGATGACTTGCAATTCTTTGGTTTCCGTCATGTTAAAGATTTCAACAAGGCTGTTCGTGAAGGAAAGGTTCACGCACCGGCTGGATCTGAGCGAAAAGTTGCTCCATACCCGTATTTGCTTGTGGTTGTGGACGAGATGGCTGATTTGATGATGGTCGCTAAGAACGATGTTGAAAGTTCTATTCAGCGTATTACTCAGCTTGCTCGAGCTGCAGGTGTGCATTTGGTTCTCGCTACTCAGCGTCCGTCTGTTGACGTTGTAACAGGCTTAATTAAGGCGAATATTCCTTCTCGTTTGGCTTTTGCTACTTCGTCTGCTACTGATTCAAGGGTTATTCTCGATACTGTTGGTGCAGAAACTTTGATTGGTCAAGGCGACGCTTTGTTCCTTCCAATGGGTGCTGCAAAACCTCAACGTGTGCAGGGTTCGTGGGTGAGTGAATCTGAAATCCGCAAGGCTGTGGAGTATGTTCGCACGCAGCGTAAACCAAAGTATCGTGAAGATATTGAGCAAATGGCTCAAAAAGCGGATGCTCAAGCTCAAAGCAAGCTTAAAACTAGCGATATTGGCGACGATATGGATGAGTTGCTTCAGGCTGCTGAGCTTGTTGTCAGTTCGCAATTTGGTTCTACTTCAATGCTTCAGCGTAAGTTGCGCGTTGGCTTTGCAAAGGCAGGTCGATTGATGGATTTGCTTGAATCTCGAGGTGTTGTGGGACCTTCTGAAGGTTCTAAAGCTCGCGAAGTTTTGGTTCAGCCGGAAGATTTGCCAAAAGTTTTGGCTTTTATTCGTGGCGAGTCAGATTCGTTATAAGATATTGTATTGTTGTGTACAACACCAAGTTGTGTGTGCTAGAAGTTTTTACTTTGCAGTAGAATGAAGGTTATGCGTATGAAGAAAAAAGCTAAGTCATCATTTTTTGCTGGCTGGAATTATGCTCCAAATATTGTGACTTATATCCGTATTGTGCTTTCGCTTGTTTTTATTGTTTTATATTTGAAAGCAGGTACGTGGGGTTTTGATTCAGTTTCGTTGCGTTGGGCTGCGTTTGTGCTGTTTGTCGTAGCTGCTTCTACGGATAAGCTCGACGGGTGGATGGCTCGTAAATATCATAAGGTTACAGAATTAGGTAAGTTACTTGATCCAATTGCGGATAAAATTCTTATTCTAGCTGCGCTTATTATTGCTTCTGTTTTCGGCGAAATTTATTGGTGGATAACCATCTTGTTCATGATTCGCGAAATTGCTATTACTCTTGTGCGAATTTATGTTGTTAATGTTCGTGGAAGGGTAATTGCTGCATCTTCTGCAGGAAAGTATAAGACTCTTACGCAATCGATTGGTATTGCAATGATTATTGCACCGCTTGTTGCAACTCTTCATGCTAATCCATTGCCTTCTTGGATGGTTTCTTACTATGCAGTGGCTTTTGGCTTGCTTGGTATTTCTTTGGGCTTTGCTTTCTATTCTGCAGTTTTGTATGTCTATAGTGCTTTCTTTGAAGGTTCTTCAGATAGCGAATCTCAAGTTGATGATGCAAAAAATGCAGTTCCTTTGCCTCCTGTGAAGTAAATAAAATCAATAAGTAAACTTCTTGTTTGTAGCTTACGGTTTTTCATAGATTATCCCTAAAGGGTTTATGTTGTGGAAAATCGTAAGCTACAATCATATCGAGCGTATTATGAATAATTCTTCAGATTTTAATACAGTTTCTTTAGCCGCGGATCTATTGGAAAAAAGTTTTATTAAAGGAATGCATATTGCTTCAGCAGAGTCGTTAACTGGCGGGCTTTTGGCTGATGCTTTTGTTTCTGTTCCTGGCGCGTCACGAGTTTTTTGTGGCTCTGCTGTCACTTATGATATTCATGCTAAATCCAAAATTCTTGGTGTAAATTCTAATCTTTTACAATCTGAAGGCGCGGTTTACCAGGATGTTGCTTTTCAAATGGCGATTGGAGCTGCTCAAATATATCGTGGCAGTGGATGGGTGTATGGGGAAGATTATGAGTGTTGTGCAAATTTTCCTATTATTGGCTTGTCTACAACTGGTGTTGCAGGTCCTGGTCCCGATGGCAATAAACCAGCAGGTTTAGTTTATGTTGGAATATTTTTGCCTAAAGTTAATGATGCTGTGGATTCTGTGAAAGATGCGGCTCATAAAGAACTTGAAGATGGATGCGTGAGTAACGTCTATGATTATGATTTTGCTCAAATCGAAAGTCAAAGCGTAACTAAAATTGCGCAATCAAGTGTTGCTTTTGTTTTTGAATTGAGATTATCTGGCAGTCGTCAAGAAGTTCGCGAATCTACTGTATTTCAGTTGTTGAGAATTACTAATGAGTTGATTGCTTATGTCGAAGATTGTAAGTAGTTGGGTTGTAATCAAGACACGCGCTATCGAACAAATGTTCGCATATATAGTATACTTGTGTTTGTCGAAATGATTTAAGCTGAGTTAGCGTTTAAGTGCTTGGATTAAATGTTTTATCCACATTGCACAAAAATGCTTGTACTTGAATCTAGTATGGAACTAAGGTCGTTCGATACATAACGGCATGCGAAAGGAGTAGCATACATGGCGCAAACGAAAAGTAAAGGCAGTATTAATCGCCTTATTGATGCGGATAAAACAGATCCACGTCGCCAAGCAGCGTTAGAAACTGCTTTAGCCAATGTTGAACGACAATATGGAAAAGGTTCTGCAATGCGCTTAGGTGATAGACCTATGCAAGATGTAGAAGTTATTCCTACTGGTTCATTAGCGTTGGACACTGCTTTGGGGATTGGCGGTGTTCCTAGAGGGCGAATAGTTGAAGTCTACGGTCCTGAGTCTTCTGGTAAAACAACTCTTGCTTTGCATATCGTTGCAAATGCTCAAAAAAATGGTGGGGTAGCGGCATTTATTGATGCTGAGCATGCGTTGGATCCTGTCTATGCGCGAAAGCTTGGAGTAGACACGGATGCTCTTATTGTTTCTCAGCCAGATAATGGTGAGCAGGCATTGGAAATTGCTGATATGCTTATTCGTTCTGGTGCGTTAGATGTTATTGTTGTTGATTCTGTAGCGGCATTAGTTCCTAAAGCTGAAATCGATGGCGATATGGGAGATAGTCATGTGGGCTTACAAGCTCGCTTAATGAGTCAGGCGTTGCGTAAGATGACTGGTGCTCTTTCACAAGCTGGCACTACTGCTATTTTTATTAATCAGCTTCGTGAAAAAATTGGCGTATTCTTTGGTAATCCTGAAACTACCACTGGTGGTAAAGCTTTGAAGTTCTATGCGTCTGTGCGTATGGATATTCGCAGAGTTTCTACTATTAAAGAGGGTGAAGAAGCTGTTGGCAACCGAACGAAAGTTAAGATTGTCAAGAATAAAATGGCTCCGCCTTTTAAAACTGCTGAGTTTGATGTTCTTTACGGAGAAGGTATCTCGACTGAAGGTTCTGTTATCGATATGGGGCTGCAAGCTGAAGTTATTAAGAAATCTGGTTCTTGGTTTACTTATGAAGGTGAGCAGCTTGGACAAGGTCGTGAAAACGTCCGTAAGTTCTTGAAAGATAATCCAGCTATTACTGAAGAAATTAGCGAAAAAGTCAAAGCTTCGTTAGGTTTAATGCATCCTGAAGATCAATTCGCTGAAGATTCTGAACTAGATCAATTCGCTGATGATTCTGTAGCTAAAAATTCTGCACAAAAGTCATCCGAATCGAAGTAATAATAAGATTACAGTGTAAAGCGAATGCAATATGCCTATTAGTGTAGAGAGTTTTCTTCGCGATCATCCAGTGGAGCGGACTGAAGAAGATGACGAAAGTAATAGCGTAAAGCCACATACTCGCAAAAAAATATCGCATAAGTCAGTACTTTTAAGCGCAAAAAATAATACAAAAAACATGCCGTATGTAAAAAACGCTAAAGTAAGTGATTTAAGCGACGAACTTTGCAATAGTAGTGAAGATGATTGCAGGGAAGCCGCTTTAAGGCTTTTAGATTATGCTCCTCGCTCTGTGATGGACACGCGCAAAAGGCTTAAAGAAAAAGGCTACACGGAAGTTGCTATTGACGCGGTTATTCATCGTTTGCTTGAATTGCATCTTCTTGATGACAATCAATATGCTCAAATGGTGATTCGCTCTTGCGCTGTGAGGCTTCTTGGTGCTAGAGCTACTCGAATGGAATTGCAGCGTAAAAATGTTGATCCTGCTGCTATTTCACAAAACGTAGCTTCTGCTCAAAACTCTGGAGTATTCACTGAAGCAGCGTGGGAACTCGGTCGCAAAACGGCTTCGCGCACGAGAAATCTTGAGCCTTTAGTCAGAAGACGAAGATTTTTCGCAGCAGCTGCAAGAAAAGGTCATGATTTAAACGTTATTAACGAAGTGTATGCAGCTTTATTCGAAAGTAATAACGAATGAATAGTAAAAGAGGCTGGATTATACAAGTAAACCAGCCTCTTTCGCTTAAAACTTTATGATTATTTTGCGAAATTATGCGCTTGAGCTAAAACATACTCAGGCATATCTTCAACATTAATAACATCATTAAAGCGTGGAGTCTTATTTTCAAGATTTCTAAGCATGCTTGGAGCTTTAGTTCCTGTAGCTTTACTAAGAGCGTCCATGCATTTGAAATCATCCATATCTTGCACATGCTCAATATTCAAAGATTCAGCAACAACACGAGGGAATTTATACGGGCTTGCAGTGCTTAGCAATACTCTAGGTGTGCTTTCGTCATGTGGAATATTTTGCATAACGAAGAATCCGCAAGCAGTATGTGGATCGATCACATACTTGTACTTGTTCCAACAGTCATAAATAGCTTCGCGAATTTGATCCTCATTCGCCCAACCGCAGCCAAACAGTGAGCGAATCTTTGCAAGCACATTTTCTGGAATCTCAAAAGCGCCCCATTGAGTCAAGTCATTCATAAGCATTTGTATTAAACGCGTGTCTTTATCGCACATGTAATAAAGCATTCGCTCCAAATTAGAAGAAACCAAAATATCCATAGAAGGAGCAACAGTGTGATGGAATGTGCGCTGACGGTTGTAAGTGCCGCTTACCAAAAAATCAAAGAGCACATTGTTACTATTGCTAGCAACAATGAGATGCTTCACTGGAAGACCAAGCATTTTTGCATAATATCCTGCTAGAATATCGCCAAAATTGCCTGTAGGAACACAAAATTCTACTTCGTCTCCAAGTTTTATAACTTCGCGTTCAATAAGCTGCTTGTATGCTGCAAAATAGTAAACAACTTGTGGCACAAGACGACCAACGTTAATTGAGTTAGCTGAAGACAATACTGTATTCGCATCTTCTTCAATATTTTTGTTGAGCTCATTATTTGTGAAAATCTGTTTAACGCCTGTTTGAGCATCGTCAAAATTACCGCGGACTGCGCAAACTTTCACATTTTCGCCTACCTGAGTAGTCATTTGCAATTCTTGGACGCGGCTAACTTTTCCTTCTGGATAAAAAGTAATCATAGAAGTGCCTGGAACATCAGCAAAACCAGCCAAAGCAGCTTTACCTGTATCTCCAGAAGTTGCAGTTAGAATCATAACGCTTTTTTCAATATCAGATTCGTTCTCGTGTTGAGTTTTAGTGCGAGACATTAATTGTGGCAACATTTGCAAAGCAACGTCTTTAAACGCACAAGTAGGACCATGGAAAAGTTCCATCACAAAATCGCTAGTGTTCCCAAGCTGCTGGAGTGGAGTAATAGCGTTATTAGACCATTGATTGCCGTATGCCAGTTTAATGCAAGAAGAAAGCTCTTCTGAAGTATAATCAGGCAGCAACAGTTGCAAAATATCCTGCGCAATTTCTTGATACGATTTGCCTTGCAATTTAGAAATATCGTAACGCTCGCTACCAAGGCTATCAGCTACAAATAATCCGCCATCTTCAGCAATTCCTTTACGTATTGCCTCTTTTGATGTGCATGTTGGCTTAAGCGAACGAGTGCTATGGAAAATAGTTGTATCTGATGCCATAATAACTCCGTAACCGTCTGTTTATAGAGAATATTTTTTACTTACGTAGATTATTTATGTAAATTATTTACACAACTTATATCAAATTATGGTACCTGAAGCGCTGGGCGAATGGGCGTGTGCTAATCTCATATATATAAATGCTTTTGTTTTACTATTAATTAATTGGCGATTAGGCAAATAATCTATAGGGGGAACGTTGTCTGTTGATGATTTAGTGAATGCTCGTGCTGATTGTGCGCGCAAAGCGTGGCGTAATTTTGCTCATGCAGATACTCGCGCAAAAAATGCGCTTCTCGAAAAAATGGCAGATGCTTTAGAGTTTGCAGCTTCAAATATTGCTGAGGCTAACAAAAAAGATCTTAAAGAAGCTGAAGCTAAGGGAATGGATGCTGGAAAGCTCGATCGGCTTAAATTTGATGAAGAGCGAATCCAAGCTTCTGCAAAAAGCGTGCGAAAAATTGCGCAATTGCAAGATCCTGTAGGTCAAGTAGTTCGCGGATACACTCTTCCTAATGGAATTAAACTTTCGCAAATTCGAGTTCCAATGGGCGTTATGGGAATGATTTACGAAGCTCGTCCAAACGTAACTATTGATGTAGCTGCTTTGTGCATTAAATCTGGAAATGCTGCGATTTTGCGAGGAGGAAGCGCGGCTCTTCATACGAATCAGGCGAGTATTGAAGTTATACAATCGGTTCTTAAAAATTCTAACTTTAGTGCTGATTTGATTCAGGCTGTTGACGATTTAGGAAGAGACGGAGCTACGTCAATGATGCATGCTCACGGTCATATTGATGTGCTTGTGCCTAGAGGTAGTGCAAATCTTATTGCAGCAGTTGTTCAAGAATCTACGGTTCCTGTTATTGAGACTGGAGCTGGAAACGTACATATTTATGTAGATAAAAGCGCTGATATTAAAAAAGCTATACCAATTATTGTTAATGCAAAAACGCAACGAGTAGGCGTGTGTAACGCTGCTGAAAAATTATTAGTGCATAAAGCTGTTGCGCAAGAATTTTTGCCAAAAATCGCTGCTGCTTTAGCTGAGCATAATGTAATTTTGCATGCAGACGATAAATCTTACGATATTTTGCAATCCGCTAATATTCAAGGATTGCAGCTTGAGCGTGCCACTGAGGAAGATTGGAAGCGAGAATATTTGTCGCTGAATATGGGTGTAAAAGTTGTAGATGATTATACTGATGCAGCTTCTCATATTGCGAAATATTCTACTGGCCATACTGAAACCATTATTGCTGAAGATTACTCAACTATTCAAAGTTTTATTGCAAGTGTTGATTCCGCCGTAGTTATGGTAAATGCTTCAACGCGCTTTACAGATGGCGGCGAATTTGGTTTCGGCGCAGAACTTGGTATTTCTACGCAAAAATTACATGCAAGAGGCCCTATGGGTTTGCTTGAAATGACAACAACCAAATGGATCGGCTACGGAGATGGGCAAATAAGAGCATAAAGTGCATAAAGTGAGGTATTGTAAGAATATGGTAAATATGGATGAGAAAACTTCTTGTTTAACTCCTTTAGAAGCGCTTGATATTGCTGCTGAACGTTTGTCCATTGTGCGATATGTTTTTTTGGTGCAAATTGAAGATGGTATTGCTTCTGCATCGCAACGTTCATCGCTTGAGTATGCTGACGCAGTGTTAATGGGCTGGCCAGATTCTGATTCGAATGATGTGACTATTCCTGATGAAACTTCGTTTAATAATGTTCTTAAAAATGTTCGCAATATGGAAAAGAATATTATTAAGTTTAGCGAATTAGAACGTGATCATGATATTGATGGCATGACATCCATGCTTGCTAAAATTTCGGAATCTGTAGCGAAAATTCGTGGTGCATATCAACCAGATTTCCCTCTTCCAACTTTTGCCGAAATCCAGCGTGTCGTAAAAGATGAGTGGGATGAAGAAATGGGCAATATTAATCCGGATAGCGCAAATGTTGCATCTGGGTTAGTGAATGAAACTCAAGTGGAAGACAAGGAATCTGAAGCGAATGAGTCCTGAAATTCACGAAGATGCAGAACGTCGCATGTCTGACCTATTTCATGGCGCGTTTACTGGTAAAGAAGCGGCTCCTCCTGCGGTTGTGAATTCAGTTCATAAACGTACTTCTACTCGTGGCAATGTGCACGAGCGTCAGCGCATTGGAATTATGGGCGGCACATTCGATCCAATACACAATGGTCACTTGGTTGCTGCTTCAGAAGTTGCTTGGGTTTATGATCTTGACGAAGTTATTTTCGTTCCTACTGGTAGGCCTGTTTTTAAGCTTGATAAAAAAGTTACGAATGCAGAAGATCGTTATTTAATGACTGTTATTGCAACAGCCTCCAATCCAAAGTTCACTGTTTCTAGGGTTGATATTGATCGCCCTGGAGTTACTTATACTATCGATACTTTGCGAGATATACGTGCTCAACATCCTGATGCGGAACTTTTCTTTATTACTGGAGCTGACGCTATTGCTGAAATAATGCAATGGAAAAATGCGCGCGAAATGTGGAATTTGGCTCGATTTGTGGCTGTTACTCGTCCTGGCTATTCGAGGCCAGAAAAGTTAGCAGATTCTAATTCTCCGTTAATGCCTCGCCAAATGCATACGAATGATACTGGTATTGCAGCGAATCGTGACGATATGGTTCATTGTGATTCTACGCATTTGCCGGTTGATATTTTAGAGATTCCAGCGTTGTCTATTTCTTCTACTGATGTTCGTCGTCGAGCTGAGCATGGTGAGCCGGTGTGGTATTTAGTTCCAGATGGAGTAGTTCAGTACATAGTTAAGCATGGTTTGTATCGTGCGTAATTATTGATTTTGTAGGCTTGTCGTTTATCGTCTGTGCAAAAAGTTAGTATTGATTATGTTCATTTCGCGAATTAAAGCGAACTAATGTTTGGAGATATGGTGAGCATCGTCCTTGAAGGAAAGCCAGATAAAAACCTTGTTCTCGTTACCGGTCGCGCACATCCGAAGCTTGCTCGTGATGTAGCTGATCAGCTTGGAATTGATGTACTTGAAACTACGGCATACGATTTTGCTAATGGTGAAATGTATGTTCGCTATACGCAATCTGTGCGTGGTACAGATGTATTCGTTATTCAAAGCCACAGTGATCCTGTTAACAAGTCCATTATGGAACAGTTAATTATGATTGACGCTTTGAAGAGGGCTTCTGCTCGTTCAATTACTGCAGTATGCCCGTTGCTTGGTTATTCTCGACAAGATAAAAAGCATCGCGGTCGCGAACCTATTTCTTGCCGCTTGATGTTTGACTTGCTAAAGACTGCTGGTGCTGATCGCATTATGAGCGTCGATTT
The DNA here is from genome assembly GCA_947252975.1 of uncultured Gardnerella sp. Classification (GTDB taxonomy): domain Bacteria; phylum Actinomycetota; class Actinomycetes; order Actinomycetales; family Bifidobacteriaceae; genus Bifidobacterium. The sequence goes on along the minus strand of CAMXWX010000016.1, from coordinate 1,954 downwards.
GCATGCAGCTCAGTCTCAAGGATTCTTCGACGGTCCTGTTGATCACTTGATTGCTATGCCAGTTTTGGTTGATTACGTACGTGATCGTTTCCGCGATGATCTTGCTAATGTGACTGTTGTGTCTCCTGATGCTGGTCGTATTCGCGTAGCAGAACAGTGGGCTCAGCGCTTAGGCGGCGGTCCTTTGGCTTTTGTGCACAAAACTCGCGATATCACTTGCCCTAATAAGACGGTTGCAAATCGCGTCGTTGGTGACGTTGCTGGACGCGATTGCGTTATGGTTGACGACTTGATCGATACTGCAGGAACTATTGCAGGAGCTTGCAATGTGTTGAAGGAAGCTGGAGCTAAGTCTGTTACAGTTGTTGCAACTCACGGCGTGCTTTCTGGTCCTGCAGTCGAACGTTTGAAGTCTTGTGGTGCTAGGGAAGTTGTTTTGACTGATACTGTGCCTATTCCAGAAGAGAAGCGTTGGGATGGTTTGACTGTTCTTTCAATTGCTCCGCTTCTTGCAAGCGCTATTAAAGCAGTGTTTGAGGATGGTTCGGTTGCTAAGCTTTTCGACACTTATCCTGAGCATCACGGACAAGGATTCTTATTTGCTTAAGTATTGATTTTGTGCGGTTTGCTTTTCGGCGCGCCAATTTGACGTTTTTCGATATTATGGCATAATAGTGACTTGGCGGTTTTTCCGCCGTTCCCTCATGGTGTAATGGCAGCACACGGGTCTTTGGAACCCTTTGTCTTGGTTCGAATCCAGGTGAGGGAGCTTACTTGAAGCGCTACTCGTTGAATCGGGTGGCGTTTTTTGTTTTGAACGCTGCTAATAAGTAATAGAATTACATACAGCGAAATTTATTGAAATAGTATAAGGAGCGTATGCGTGGAAAAGCATGATGTAACTGCGGCAATAATTTTGGCAGCAGGCGATGGGACGCGTATGCGTTCAGAAACTCCAAAAGTACTACATCCATTTGCTGGTAAAACATTTCTCAATCGTGTTATGGATGCCATGAATGGCGTAAATCCTAAAAAACTAGCTGTAGTTGTGCATGCTCAGGCTGAACGCGTAGCTGCTGCTGCTGTTAGCTATAACGAAAATGTGCATATTGTAAATCAGGACGAAACTCCTGGAACCGGCAGAGCAGTGCAATGTGCTATTAAAGATCTTAACGAAATTGCTAAAAACGAAACTGGTGAAGCATTAAAAGGAGCTGTGCTGATTGCCGCAAGCGATATGCCGCTACTTGATACGCAAACTTTGCAGTCTTTAGTTGATTTTCACAATAATAATAACAATGTGGCAACAGTTCTTACAGCAGTATTAGACGATGCAACTGGCTACGGCCGTATTGTGCGCGAAGCAAACGGTGACGTTTTGCGTATTGTTGAGCATAAAGATGCAAATGCTGGAGAGCTTGCTATTCATGAAGTGAACACTTCTGTATATGTATTCGATGCGACTGTATTATGTGACGCGATTGCAGATCTTAACTCTCAAAATGCTCAAGGTGAGTTCTATTTGACTGATGCTTTGGAACATGCTCGAAAGTTTGGTCATGTTGGTGCAATGTCTGCTCCAGATCCGCTTACTGTAGAGGGCGTAAATAATCGTGTGCAATTAGCTGCGCTCGCAAAAGCACATAATAAGCGCGTGTGTGAAAAATGGATGCTTGAAGGTGTAACTATTCTCGACCCTGATACTACTTGGATTGAAGATAGTGTTACGCTCGCACAAGATGTTACTGTGCTTCCTGGGTGCTTCCTTCAAGGTCGTACTACGGTTGCAAGTGGTGCTGTAGTTGGCCCTTACACGACTCTTATTGATGCGCAAATTGATGAGGATGCTGTGGTTGAACGTTCGCGTGTACAGGAATCGCATATTTGTAGAGCTGCAAACATCGGTCCTTGGACGTATTTGCGTGCAGGAAACGTACTTGGTGAGGAAAGTAAG
>CAMXWX010000015.1 GCA_947252975.1 uncultured Gardnerella sp. | reverse complement strand
CGGCGGATCCGTATAACGGAACGGAAGATTTTAAGAAAACACCCGAGTATAAAAAATACAGTAGCGTGCTGGATGAACCAATGGGCATTATGGGAATCGTAAAAATCCCAAAGATTGGTGTAAAACTTCCTATTTATCACGGCAGTTCGCAGGATGTTTTAGCGTATGGCGCTGGTCATTTGTACGGCACGGATTTACCAGTGGGCGGCAAAAATAGGCATTCTGTTATTACTGCGCACACGGGTTTGCCGCATGCGACTATGTTTGACGACTTAATTTATCTTAAAAAAGGCGATTTTTTCTATTTGGATATTCAAGGCGAAACCTTAAGATACAAGGTGTTTCGCATTAGCGTTGTAGAACCTAACGACATCAGTTTGTTGCAGCGCGAGAAGGGTCGCGATTTGGTTACTTTGCTTACTTGCACGCCGTATGGTGTTAATACGCAAAGGCTGCTGGTAACGGGGTATCGCGTGTTGCCAGATCTTGTTAAGGCTCCAGATGACAAGTTGCAGTGGCCGCTTTGGATGACGCTGTTTGTTATTGCGCTTGTTGGGTGCGCGGTGATTCTTGCGACTATGGTTGTTGCGGATGTTAAAAGAAAGCGCGGCAGGTTTGATTTACACGCTAAGCATTTATCGATTCTTGCTTAAATCTGCTTTATTTTCCGCTTTTTGTACCATATTTGACCCAAATCACGTACAAAAAGCGGAAATAGTCGACGCATTTTGTACCATATTTTACCCAAATCACGTACATTTTCGGGAAAGATTGCGCAATCGCCATTAGCGCAATATACACAAAGCATGACACAATAGTGTGTAGTGTGTTTTTTGAAGGGAGCAGGTTCCGTGAGTGTTCAACAAACCTTGCAGCGCTGGATGATTACGGTAGGTGGAGTGGAGCAGGCACGCGTTGGTGCGGGTCGGTCTGTAGAAATTGGCAGGAAGCCTATACGCCCTTTGCGTGAAGATGGTTTTATGCGTGTAGACGTTGTAGACAATAAGCGCTCTATGTCTAAAAGGCACGCGCTTTTTATTGTTGATGCGAGCGGCGCGGCTACTATTCGCGATTTAAACTCTACAAACGGAACTTACTTGGTTAGCGAAAGCGGTGATTTGCTGCGACTAGACCCAGGCGTTGATTTTCACATGCCAGACAGCATTGTTCGCATGCAATTTGGCGACGTTCCAGTTGATTTTGTGCGCATTGAAGAAAAGGCGCCGCAGGGAAGTGATGCGGGTGCGCAGCCAGTGCGCGATTTGTTCTCTTATGCTCCAGATAATGATATTAAGGAGCCAGATGCGGCGGATTTGTCGGTAGATGATATTCTTGACATTCGCGCTGGTGAGCCAACGGGCGTGTTTCATGCGCAGTCGGTTTCTAGGCCTGATTTGGTTTGGGATAGTCAAAAGCGGCTTAATGATGCTGCTGCTGCGGATGATCTTGGTAGTGCTTCGGCGGCGGATGCTGGTGCTGATTCGGATGATAATTCAACTTCGGCTGCGACTTCTGCTGTAACTGCCGCTGAGTCTTCAAGTGTTGAGCCTTCAAGCGTTGCGGATGTTGCAAATGTTGCGGATGGTGCAAGCGTTCTAGATGTTGCAAGCGTTGTAGAAAGCGTTGCAGAGCAAATTAAGCCTGTTATTGCAGGTCAAGTTGTTTTGCCTGTTGTTAGAGATGAGTTTGCTTCCCCTGTGGAACCGCGCAATTTATTTGACGATGCTGCTAATAATGATGCTGTAAACACTGATGCTGCTAGCGATTCGTATAATAATGATTTGTCGAATAGCGATTTGTCGAATAGCAACTATGCAACAAATAGTCAAAATGTAGAATCTCAAGCGGATTCTAAAGAAGATTATAAAGAGGATTTGCAAGCAAGCGTTCAATCAGATCTGCAAGATGTTGCTCAAGATCAAAGTGTTGCTCAAAATTATGCCCAAGAAGAAGTGCAATACAATGATTCTGCAGATGCTGTTAATAGCGTTAATGATGCAAACGATGTAAGTGATGCAAGCGCTACCATAGCAAACGATTCCGCACAATTTACACCAGCTTTTGAGCCAGGATCTGTGTTTGAAAAAGTCTCAAATGGCGAATTTAGCGCTCGCAAAGAAGTTGTTTCCGCTGGAGGATTTACATCGGAAGAAGCGCAAAAAACAGACGATTTTGCTGAGCAATTTGAAATGGCAAAGTACCAAGAGTTGCTGCCATTCTTGGCAATGAACACAAATTTGTACGACGATTTGTACGCGTGGCTTTCGGCTCAAGGGAATGCAGACGTGGATCAAGCGTTGGCGCAAAATAGCGGATACAGCGCGTATCGCAATGCAATCGGCTTGTAAACAAGGGAGTTGAGTAGTATGAGCGATAATCAAAATGACTTTATGCACAGCCAGCAAGGCAAGGCAAGTCAGTTAAGCCAGCAAAATCAGCAAAATCTTTCAGATAAGCCAGATAAGCCAGATAAGTCAGGCCAGGCTGCGCCTAGCCAATCTGCACAATCTTTGCGCGCCGAGAAACTCGAGCGCATGAACAAATGGCATGAAAAATACAAGTCGCAGCTTGCTCCTTCTCCGCTAGAAGACATAACAAAACTTTGTGCGCAACTAGAGTTAACTCACGCGCATCCTTCGGGAATCGCCCAGCTTTTTGCCAGTGGAAAGGCCGCTCTTCAAGCGCTTTTCCGCGATTCGGGAATGCTGCGCGCGGCAGGTAGAAGGCTAGACAGAGTTTTTGAAGACAGAGACAGCAAGGCGCACGAAAATGGCGTTTCGGAGCTTTCGCTTGTTGTTGGAGTTGCGTCTTGGAGCGGAAATCATGTGCCAGTTTTAACATACCCAGTACGCGTTTTGCGAGAAGCTGGAAAAGACGAGACGGCTGCAACGATTTACTTTTCGGGAAACGTTCGCCTAAACCACGCTCTTGTTCTTAGATTGCAAGAAAGAGGCGTACACCTTAGCGAAGAAGCGCTTTTTGATGGCTCAAACTACCAGAGCGGCACGCCAGAAACATCCGCAGTTTTTGACGCGATTTGTGCTGCTGCGCAAAGAGTCTTCCCAGATTTCGACATTGAGCGAGATATTGTGCTCGGTTGTTTTACGGACTCGGGATCTAGATTCTTAGCAGAAAGCGGCCAGATTTTGCGCGCGCTTAAGCTGGGGAACGTTGGAAATACAATGATTGACGCGATTGCGGGAGATGATATTGCCGTTGAATCGCTGGGTGCAAAAGCTACTTCCGACTATTCTCCACTAGATGCAGACCCACACTACGAATACGAAGTTGGCGACGTTAGTAACGCTGTGCGATACGCTGCAGGAATGGCGGCAAATGGCGCTTCTTTGGCAATAGACGCAGACGCTGGATGCGATTCCGCTTTAATCGCAGCTGCAATTTCTTCGCGCTGCGTTCTTGCAGGAAAGTCCGTTTTGTACGTTCCAAACGTTATGGAGCAGCAGCGCCGATTCCGCCACGCTCTTAGCGCAAACGAGATTTCTTCTCTTTCTCTAGACGTTTCGGATTCGCATCTTGCAAAGCACGTTGATGCGCAGCTTATAGCGGCCGTTGGGTCTCGCCAAAGCGTTGCTTCTAGCCGATTTGAGCAAGTTTGCGACGAGCTTGTTGGTGTTAAAACGCGATTAAACCGCTACTTGGGAGATTTGCACGGAGTAAACGAGCGATGGGGTGTCTCCGCTTATCAGACTATGCAAAATCTTGCAGGAATCGCCATGCTGCCTACTCATCCTTGCACGCATGTTCGTCTTAGTGTAGATGCTGCGCGCTCGCTTTCTGGTCATTTAGACGAGTGGGCGCAAAAGCTGCACGAGGCAGATTCTCTTGGTGAATTTACTACTAATGCCGAAGATACGCCGTGGTTTGGTGCTTCGCTGTTTAGCGAGAACGAGGCTGTAACAGTGTATCAGCGCGTTGTAGACGTTCTTACAAAGCTTTTGCCAGCCGCGCGCGAGCACGTTAAGTCAACTGTGCAAAATTGCGGTTTCCCTATTCCTTCTACGGCGCGAGAATGGGGTAGGCAGGTTACGGTTCTAAAGAATCTTCGCCGCGTTTTAGACGTTTTCCAGCCAGATATTTTTGAGCGCGATCTTAACGCAATGATTGAAGCGAGCAAGCCGAAGGCTGTTCGCAAGCGCGAAGGCACACCAATGGGCTTTTGGGAGCGCAGGCATCATATTAAAGAAGCGCGCAGCCTTTTGCGTGTTGGTGCAAAGGTAGACGATCTTCACGAAGCGTTAAAGATTGTTGCCGCGCAAGCTGCGCAATGGCGTACTTTTGTGCCTCATGGCGGTTGGCCAGTATTGCCTCCTAAGCTAGACGAAATCGTTAGCACGCAGGAGCTTTTAGATCGTAATCTTGTAGCGCTTAACGCTGTGCTTTCCACAACGCGACTTGGTGCAGACCTTGAAAACATTGAGTTTACTAAGCTTGACGAGCGCTTACAAGCTTTGCACGATAGTCGCGAATCCTTAGATACGCTACCAGGTAGGTGTGTTATTGAGCGTGAATTGCGCGGCGTTGGTTTAGAAGATCTTGTTTGCGACTTGCGTAGGCGTAAAGTTACGGGCCAGGCCTTAGATGGCGAGCTTCATCTAGCTTGGTGGACTACCGTTTTTGAAGATATTGTTAATTCTTCCGAGATTATATCTAATCAAGACGGTTCCGCGTTGCAAGACGCTTCTGATCGTTTTGTTCAAGTAGACACAGAGCATGTGCGTTCTGTAGGACCAATGGTTCAGCAAGAAGCACTTAAAAAGCTTTGCGACTTGCTTTTTGCGCGTTCTCAAGAGGCAAATCAGCTTCACACTGCTCTTGCAAGCAATGGTTCGGGTGTAACTTTTGCTAAGTTGATGAACTCTTACCCAGATTTGCTGCTTGCTGCTAAGCCGATTCTGGTTGCAATGCCGTCTACTTTAACTATGATGACTGAGTTTAAGCCGATTGTAGACGTTGTAATCATTGATTCTGCAGAGCATATTAACAACATTGAGCTGCTTAGCATTCTTGCGCGCGCACGCCAAGCCGTTGTTATTGCGCACAAGCAAACTGTTAGCTCGCAAAGCGTAAGTGACCTTATTAGTGTTTTGCCTACTATTTGCGTTAAGTCGCGAGCAACCAGGCGATCCACGTATCTTGCTGATTTCCTTGAAAACCATGGCTACGGCTTGCTTAGACACGATGTTCCTGTAGAAAAAATGCAAGGCAAGGTTAAGCTTCATCAAGTAGAAGCCGCTGGCGTTCCAGTTATGGCAACGGGTCTTATTGAAAGCAGCCAGCGCGAGATTGACGAAGTTGTGTCTTTGATTAAGCAGCGCGCTAAGACTTTCAGCGTTGTTCCTTCTAGCTACGTTCTTGCAGTTGTGACTCTTACAAGCGTGTTTAGAAATAGGCTTGGTGCGGAGCTTAAGGCGTTGGCTGTTAAAGACGAAAATATGGGTAGGTTCCTTAGGCACGTACGACTTGTAAGCGTAAATGAGGCTGTTGGAGCAGCTGCAACGGATGTTATTCTTTCGCTTTGCTATGCAAAAACTTCTCATGGCAGACTTTTGCAACAATTTGGCGTTTTGGAAGAAGAAGGCGGAAAGTCCATGCTTCTTGACTCCTTGGCTTTGGCTCGCAGAAATCTGGACATTGTTTGCGCATTTAAGTCTAGCGATATGGAAGATGATCGTTTGCATCAAGACGGACCTAAGCTTCTTAAAGATTTGCTTATTTGGGCAGAGGCTTTGGACGATAATCCAGTAGATGCAGCGGCTGCTGGCGATTCTAGCGATGCTGTAGATGCTGGAGACGAGGGTAGCGAGGTCGAGCCTACTAAATCGCAAGCTGCTGGCGATTTTTCCGCAAACGGCTTTAGCAACGTTTTGTTTGCTGATTTGGCAGAACGAATTCGCTCTCGCGGCCTTAATGTTGCAGTAAACTACGGTTTTAGTGAAGATCATAGCATTCCTCTTGTTGTTGGCTTGCCAAATAAGCCGTTTGCTTTGGCTGTTCTAACAGACGATGCGCGTTTTATGAGCATTGAGTCTACTCGTGAGCGCAATCGCGTACTAGCTCAAGATTTGGAGTATCTTGGCTGGTCGGTTATGAACGTTTGGAGCGTTGGAGCATTCGTTAATCCCGAAAAAGAAGTTGAGCGGATTGTTTCTAGAATTGGCGAGCTTTATAAAAGCGGCGAGCAGCAATGAGTGAATACAACGCTAATCGCAGGTGTTCTAGGGGTCATTCGCGCGTGGTTCGTAAAGGTTCGGAGCTTTTCGACGCGGATGGCGTAAAACAAGAGCCAGGTGATGCTCAAACGATTGAGCAGCGCGCAAAAGACGACGATAATCGTATTCTTGGCGAGCTTCCTCCGCATTGGGCGGTTTTTAGCGAACGCGGTAGATAAACTTTGCATAGTTGCTGGCATGCGTTTATTTATTGCTTGCTAGTTTTGTACAGCTATTACCGCAAGGTTTGGAATAATCGCTTGCGTGTTTATGATTTGCAACGCGTTTTCTGCTGGCATTGCTAGCAGTGCGCTTTGTGCAGAATTGTTTACGTTAACAACGATTACGTTGTGAACAAGCGAAACGTTTTTGTCTTGCAAAGTAATGTTATCGGAAAAACTGGCGTCGCTAGATGTTTCTATTTGTGTTGGATTTGTTGAATGGTTGGCTGTATTTAAGCTGTTTGGAACTTTGCTAAACGCTATAGAAATAACGTCTCCTGGCGCAAGGCTGGCGCTACTGCTTGCAAGATTAACCGAAATCGTTGTAAAGCCAGGCGGAATTTTTGTTTGCTTTGTAACTTGATTGCTAAAAATCGGCGTTCCGTATTTAATGTTGCACGCAGCAATAATAGCGTTTTTAGAGGAATTGTTTATAGAAGTTTGGTTAAGAACATTGTTAAAAACGCTGCTTTTAGGCACGTTAACGTAATGCAGGTCACTTTGTTTAATCACGCTGCCTTTTGCTATGTTTCTAATGGCTACTGGCACGCTTTGAGTAGCTTGAAACGTTGAAATAAGGTGTATTGAAAACAATGTTGCAACACTTATAAAAAATATTGAAAGCATGTTTAAGGTTTGCGCCCTTTTTCTGCGCTTTATAAGCTCTACTGGCATTTTGTTTTCTGCTTTGTAGCCAACTGTTTTTAGTAAAAATGATGTACTCATATAAGCATCATTTATCACGCGTAGCGCTTTTGCAAGCTTTTTTGTGCAATGTGGTTAAAGGCTAGCTTAGATGGGGATTTTACAAGGATTTTACGCACATATAAACATTTTTGATGAATCTTAATAGTCACTTATACACATATTCACATAAATGGCCATTTTTGATTGGTGTTAATCCACATATCAACATAAGTGATTACTAACATACGCACACATGCGTAGCAAAATAAACGCCACTTACGCACATAAGCACATAAGTGGCGTTATAAAGTTTCAATTTATTCACATGCACACATAAGTAGCGTCATATTTTTTCACTTATGCACATATGCACAAATTTTAATGGGTTATTTGCACGTTACTTATCGGTGCGATAAAATCCGCTACCCTTAAAGCTGATTGGTGGTGCACTAAAAACCTTACGAACTTCTTGCTTTCCGCACTTTGGGCACACGGTAATTGGCTCATCTTCAAACGATTGATGTTGTGAAAAATCATATCCGCATTGCTTGCAACGGTAATGATAAGTAGGCAACGGTTCCTCCAATCTATAATTCCATCACATATCCTAGCTCATAATATCGCCTCGTTAAAGCTGTTAATCGCTAATCGTAAACGCTTTTTCGTTTGTAAAATTTTGCGAAACAATCGCAAAAAATCCGACACGCCGACTTATTTTTAGCCTTTACATCCTTAATGCACTTTATATTTGTACGTATGGGTTATGAATCGGTGAGCGCGTTAACAGTATTGATTATCATCGTAACCTTAATGTTTGGTTGGTTGCCTAAACGCACTGAAAACAGCATGAAGTCAATGCTGGAACACAGCGAAGATAGGTATTCACCTTCGTTGCACATTGTGGATTATAGCAGTGATTCGCTTTTCCACGCGTGTAGCGGCACGATGGCGAAAGGGGTTGGCATGCAGCCGTCGAAGATGCAAGCGAATACAAAGCCTAATAATGGCAAGTCCAGTCGCAATAGCGTGAATGCTAATAAACATAAGTGCGCTAAGCAGTTTAATGGTGTTTTTACGCCTGAACATGTTGCTCGTATTCGCGCGCTTCGCCGTGCAGCAATCCGCCGTCGCCGTGCGTTGGTGCTTTCTCTAGCATTTTTAACTCTTGTTGTGTTTGTTGCGGGTCTTTCTGGACTCTATAGCGCATGGTTTGCAATTATTCCTCTTGCTGCTGTTTGCACTGTTCTCTACTTTGGTTCTATGGCTGCTAAGCAAGCGCGTAAGTGGGAAGCAAAAGTTGCTTTGTATAACAAGCGTTCTGCAGCTTTTAATGATTCTGTTGTGGAGCCAATTTTTGACGCTGCCGTAAACTCAGTTGTTGAGCATGTTGAGAATTCAGACAATTCCATCAATCCAGACAACACAGAGACTTCAGTTATGCAACAGCGAGATATAAGCATGGCTTTAGCAGGAGCAAATAGGCAAGAGGCGGCAAAAAGCGCGGTTGCTGGCGATTTTTCAGCTGCTAATGATGTGCGCTCGCAAGCCGATGCCTCCAACTCTAACCAAGATCTTATATCGTTCTCGTTTGGCGATGATTCCAGCGATTGCAAAATAAACGCCAATGATCCGCAAAGCTTAGAAATAAAGTCTACAAAGCAAGTTACTAAAGCGATTGCAGCAGGCGATTCAAACGAATTGGCGGCGGCTTTCGATTCAAGCAAAGTCTCTGAAGTATCTGAAGTTACTGTAGAGCCTCCAGTTAGCACAAAAGACTCGCTTGGTAAAGCCGATTTAAGGGATGTTTTGGCTCGTCGCGCTGCTTAAAGTTTGTAAAAATTTTCTAAAATTTTAGCACTCTAGTTGGTAGAGTGCTAAAAACGCGCTATTATAAGGTTCAGTGCTCGATAGTTTTGACGTGATCGTCAGCCTCGTCAACATTATTCGCGCAAAGGTTACATTTCTCTAGAAAGAGGTACCGAAGTGTCGATTAAACTCACACCTTTGGAAGATAAGATTATTGTTAAGCAAGCTCAGGCAGAAACTCAAACTGCTTCTGGCTTGTACATTCCAGATAATGCTAAGGAAAAGCCACAGCAGGGAGAGGTTTTGGCTGTTGGCCCAGGCCGCCGCGACGATAAGGGCGAACGCATCCCTATGGATGTTAAGCCTGGAGACAAGATTCTTTACTCCAAGTATGGTGGCACAGAAGTTCATTACGAAGGCGAAGATTACTTAATCGTTTCGTCTCGTGACGTTCTTGCAATCCTTGGCTGATTTTATTACTCGCTTGGTTAATTAACTTGTATTAGTCAAGTAATAAAAGCTATTTATATAAAGCTATTTAGCGCTGAAAATGGCGACTTATCGCTGTTTTCAGCGTTTTTGTTTAATTTGTATAGCTTGGTTTAATTTGTATAGTTTTGTTTAATTTACTTATTTTGTCTAATTTTTCTTAATTTGTTTAAGACGCGACTATTATAAAATCATGGATTACAAACATCGCAGTATTTTAGATACTTTGCCAAATTACAAGCAAGGTAAGCCAGCGCCATCATTAGACGGTATTCGCGCATATAAGATTTCTAGCAACGAAAATCCATTTGAGCCGTTAGAAAGCGTGAAAAGCGCCATTTCTAGCCGTGCGCTTGGGGTTATTAATCGTTATCCAAACATGCGCGGAACAGAAGTCGTAGAAGAGTTAGCTAAAAAGTTTAACGTTACTCCAGACGAGGTTGTTCTTGGATGCGGCTCTACAGAGGTTATTACGCAACTTGTAAATCTTGTTGCAGGCCCTGGAGACAAAGTTATATACCCGTGGAGAAGCTTTGAAGCGTATCCGATTATTGTTACTGGTGCTGGCGCTACAAGCGTTAAAATCCCTAATCGCGCAGATGGGTCGCACGATGTAGATGCAATGATTGATGCGATTAATGAGCGCACGCGTCTTGTTATTTTGAACAATCCAAACAATCCTACATCTGCATCGCTTTCAGACGAGGAAGCTAGACGAGTGCTGGACGCTGTTCCAAGCAATGTTTTGGTGCTTATTGACGAAGCTTACGTGCAATTTAACAACGCAAAGGGTACGGCGGATGGCATGCAACTCTACCGCGAATATCCAAACGTTGTTGTTGCTCAAACATTCTCTAAGGCTTACGGTTTGGCTGGTTTGCGCATTGGCTACGCTATTGCAAACGCGCAAGTCGTAGATGGTATGCGAAAAGTGGCTGTTCCGTTTGGTGTAAGCCAAATTGCACAAGTGGCTGCTCTTGCGTCTTTGGAACCTCAAGCGCTTGTAGAAATGCGCAATCGCGTAGATGCGCTTGTTAAGGAGCGTAACCGCGTTGTGAGCGGTTTGCGTGAGCAAGGGTGGAATGTTGCCGAGCCATACGCAAACTTCTTCTGGATGCCGTTTGGTGAAGATACAGAGCGAGCTAATCAGCGTTTTGTTGATGCAGGTCTTTCTGTGCGCGCGTTTGCTGGAGAAGGTATTCGCATTACAATCGCAGAAACCGAGGCAAATGATCGCGTACTTAAAGTGTGCGAGTCTTTAAAGAAAGATGGTTTTTCGCTTAAATAGCAGATAAATAATCGCATTTTTTAGATGCATTTAGATGTGATTTTTGCTTTCGGCGTGTCTTGAACTTGCATTAGTCGCGCGTTCGTGGCAAAATAACAAAGTTGCCGTTTGGAGATATTCTTCTCCGCGCGGTTACGTTGGCGGGTTACCAGAGCGGCCAAATGGGACTGACTGTAAATCAGTTGCTTCGTGCTTCAGTGGTTCAAATCCACTACCCGCCACGCCTCGATAGCTCAGTGGTAGAGCACTTCCTTGGTAAGGAAGAGGTCGTGAGTCCGATTCTCACTCGAGGCTCTCTGGCGGGGTAGCTCAGCTGGCTAGAGCGTACGACTCATAATCGTAAGGTCAAGAGTTCGAGTCTCTTCCTCGCTACAATGGCCAGCAGGAGTTGGTCAACATACAATATTCTAGAGGTGAACAAAATGGCAAGTAAGAGCGCAGACATCCGTCCAGGCATTACGCTTGCATGCACGGAGTGCAAGGAGCGTAATTACATCACGACGAAGAATCGTCGTAATACGCCTGATCGCCTTGAGTTGAGCAAGTTCTGCCCACGCTGCGGCAAGCACACTCTCCATCGCGAGACTCGCTAAAAGCGTGAACTTCGGCGAAGTTTTATAGCTTTATTACCCCGCGTTTTGCGGGGTTTTTTGTTATTTATTGCTGTTAGGATTAATCGTATGAGTATGCAATCATCCTTATTGGAATCTGATAATCCAACTTTTGCAAATCTTACAACAATTGGCGTTGGTGGCTCTATTGCTCGTTTTGTAGAGCCTACTAGCAGAGTGGCTGTTATTGAAGCTGTAGAAGATGCAGATTGCGCTGGATTGCCTCTTTGCGTTATTGGCGGCGGGTCTAACATGCTTGTAAGCGACGAACCGTTTACTGGAGTAGTTGTGCGTGATGCTCGGCGTGATATTTGCGTTTTAGATGAGGCAGCTCCTGGCATAGATGGCGTTGATAAAACTAGCGGAGATTTCTTAGTTCACGTTAGTGCAGAGGCTGGCTGCAATTGGGATGATTTTGTGTCTCACACTATTGAGCTTGGATTGCAAGGCGTAGAAGCGTTATCTGGGATTCCTGGAACGGTTGGCGCGTCTGTTGTACAAAACATTGGCGCATACGGTGCAGAAGTGGCGCAAAGCGTTGAATCTGTAGAGGTTTGGGATCGTAAAGATAAAACCACTTTTTATATGAATCTTGCAGATCTTAAATTTGGCTACCGCACGTCTGTTCTTAAGCAAAGCATGTATAAGGCTCCTGGTGTTGCTGCTGATTGCTTCTTCCCAACGCCTAGATACGTTGTTTTATCTGTTACTTTTTGCTTAAAGCATTCAAAAACAGGTGTTGTGGCTCATTCGCAGCTTGCTCACGCGCTTGGCGTACAAGTTGGAGATAGGATGGAAACGTCTAAGATTCGTCGCGAAGTTTTGCGCGTTAGAGCATCTAAGGGCATGCTCGAAGATGCTATGCGCTACGCAAATAAGTGGATGTGCTACGCAAAAAGCGAAAACGGTGTTAAGTCTTCGATTAGGCTTCAAAATGAAGACTATGCTGCTGGAGATTTGTTAGAAGGCGATTATAAGTATGCTGACCGCCATAGTTGCGGAAGCTTCTTTATGAACCCGATTTTGACTAAATCTCAAGCAGATTTGCTCCCAGAAGACGCTCCGCGCTTTGACGCCACTTTGCCAGATGGATCTAAAGGAGTTAAGACTTCTGCAGCTTGGCTTATTGACCATGCTGGATTCCACAGGGGATTTAGACTTACGCAAAGCGATGGCACAAAAAGTAAAGCTGGATTATCTTCTTTACACACTTTGGCGTTGACTAATCGCAGTTGTGCAAAGTGCTCGGATATTGTTGATTTGGCGCGCAAAATCATAGATGGTGTTTACGATTCGTTTGGTGTAAAACTTGTTCCAGAGCCTGTTTTAATCGGCGTTAGTGCGGATTGTTAAGACAATTGTTAACACAAATTTAGCATAATTTAACATAATAAATTGCGATTTGTGTTGTGATTTTCCGCTAGACAAAGTACTATGCTCTTTTAATATCGTAAAAATTATTGTTTGATGACGATTAATGCGAGTTGAACCGTATTTTTTGCGATTTATAACATATATACCCTTATATGGAATGTTTTAGACGTAGTTTTAGAGAAGGTTGGATTATGCAAATATGGAGAAAAAAGTCTGTTGAACAGACTATTGCAGAAACAATGGATGGTGATCGCCATCTTAAGCGTACATTAAATGCTTGGGATTTGGCAGTTATGGGCGTAGCTGTTGCTGTTGGCGCTGGAATCTTCTCCGTTGGCGCTCAAGCAGCAGCATTCCACGCAGGTCCTGCAGTGATTATTAGCTTTATTATTGCTGGAATCGTTTGCGGAACGGCTGCAATGTGCTACGCGGAGTTTGCTTCGATGATTCCTGTTGCAGGATCTGCATACACCTTTACGTATACAACAGTCGGCGAGCTTGTTGCTTGGATTA
The DNA here is from genome assembly GCA_947252975.1 of uncultured Gardnerella sp. Lineage (GTDB taxonomy): Bacteria > Actinomycetota > Actinomycetes > Actinomycetales > Bifidobacteriaceae > Bifidobacterium. Next base: position 8,866 of record CAMXWX010000015.1, on the reverse strand, counting down.
TTGGCTGGGATATGATTTTGGAAATGCTTATGGCAGGATCTGTTATAGCCAAATATTGGGGCGTTTATCTTAACGATTTAATGCACTTGTTTGGTCTTAACGTATCTACTTCGGTAAATATTGGCGGTTTTACTTTTGATCTTGCTCCAGTAGTTATTGTTGCGTTCTTTACGATTATGCTTGTTGTTGGAACAAAGCTTTCTGCTCGTTTTGACGGTGCTTTAACAATCTTGAAGATTGGTATTGTTCTGTTTGTTGTTGTTGTTGGATTCTTCTACATTAAGGCGTCTAACTTCACTCCATTTGTTCCACCTGCAACAGACGTTGCTAGCGTTAAGGGTATTCACGTTTCTGGCACTATGAGCCAGCCGCTCTGGCAGTGGATTACTGGCATGCAGCCAGCTGTTTACGGCGTTACGGGTATTCTTTCTGGCGCAGCACTTGTATTCTTTGCATTCATTGGATTCGACGTTGTTGCAACTACGGCAGAAGAAACTAAAGACCCACACAAGAACATTCCTAGGGGCATTGGTCTTGGTCTTTTGATTGTGACTGTTCTTTACATTCTTGTTGCTGTTGTTACAACTGGTATGGTCTCTTACAAGGATTTGGCTAAGCAAGACGCTCCTTCGCTTTCTACGAGCTTTGAGCTTGTAGGCGCAACTTGGGCTGCTAAGATTATTTCTCTTGGAATTGTAATCGGCTTAACAACTGTTGTTATGGTTCTTCTTTTGGGCCTTACACGTATTGTGTTTGCTGTTAGCCGCGATGGTTTGCTTCCACGTAGCTTCTCTAAGGTTAGCAAGCGCGGAATTCCTGCACGTATTCAGATTGTTTCTGGCATTGTTGTGGCAATAATCGCTTCTACGTTAGATATTGGAATTCTTTCCGACATGGTGAATATTGGTACGCTTTCTGCGTTCTTGCTTGTTTCTGCAGGCGTTCCGATTATGCGTATGCGTAGGCCTGATTTGCATCGATCCTTTATGGTTCCTTGGAATCCAGTTCTGCCTATTTTTGCCGCGCTTTCTACATTCTGGCTTATGCTAAATCTTTCTGTGCTTACATGGATTCGTTTTGCAATCTGGCTTGCAATCGGCTTTACTGTGTACTTTGGCTATTCTTACCGCAATTCTTTGCTTGGAAGGCAAATTCGTAAAGCTAAGAAGCTTGGCGTTCCAGTAGAAACCTTGTTTGCACAAGATGCTGCTGCAGCAGAAAAAGTTGCGGAAGGCGAGTCGGAAGACCAAGCGCGAGCTGAAGCTGCTCAAGAGGCGGCTGTTGGCTCTGCTCAAGGGGATGCTCAATAGGCTTTTGCTTTGAGACGTTGATTTCTTGAGACGTTGATTTAATTATGTTGAGTCGGTATGCGATTACGTATGCCGACTCAATGCGTTTTGCACTCGTAACGTGAACTATAATAGAAGAGTTAGTTTATTTTTGAGTGTGAAAGGGTGCGTTTGTTATGCCTTACGTTATTGCAGAACCATGCGTTGACGTTAAAGATAAAGCGTGTGTTGACGAGTGCCCTGTTGATTGCATTTACGAAGGCGATCGCACGCTTTATATAAACCCTAACGAATGCGTTGATTGTGGCGCATGCGAGCCTGCATGCCCAGTAGAGGCCATTTTTTATGAAGACGATGTTCCAGAAGAGTGGGAATGGTATAAAGACGCTGCTGTGGAATACTTTAACAAGCTTGGCGATTTAGGTGGTGCGCAAGAAGCTGGCCCATCTGGTTGGGATGAGGACCGCGTAGCTGCTCTTCCTAAAAAAGATGCTTAAATGCCCATTTGAGCAGCATTCCTACCATACTTTTTTCTTACTGCATCTAATACGTGTTCTGCGTGACTTATTCTTGCATGCGTATTTTTTATTGCGTTTTGCGCAATTTCTGTTGAATTTTTACGCATACCACTTATGGTGTTTTCTCTTTCGTTCTCTTCTAAGATGTCGCTAATCGTAGGCTGAACAAGCGCTTTGCTTTTATCTACAAGATTGCTTACGCTAACGCCAGCAAGCCTAACGGAGCTTAGTAAACAAATATGACTTCCGCCTAATTTATGGTCATGAACTGTTGGATTTACCGATTCTAGTAAATCACAAGCATGCTTGTATAACTCTGGTGCGCAATCGGTTACATTCCTTAATGTTTTGCATCTTGTTGCATAGTGCAAATCGCTGAATCGCAATTTTAGCGTTACTGTTTTTGCCATTGTGTTGCGATTGCGTAATTCTTGTGCCACTTCGTTGCAGCAGTGCCTGATCAGGTTTTTCACTGCTGCAATATCCGTGGTGTCTTTATCAAGAGTGCTTTCTGTTCCAATGGATTTTTCTGGAACGTGGGGCGTTACTTGCCGTGTGTCAATTCCGCGCGAAGTGTTATAAAGCATTCGCGCAAGAACTTTAGACCCAGCAACTCGTTCCAAAGTTTTCTCATCTACACCTCTAAGCATCTCAATGCTGTTTATTCCCCACGTAGCTAGTTTTTTAGCAAGCGCAGGTCCAATTCCTGGTATTGCTCGTAATGGCATTATTGAAACAAAGTCGGCATTGCGATTTTGGGGGATAATCAACATTCCATTTGGCTTTGCGTTCGTTGACGCCATTTTTGCGATCAGCTTATTTGATGCAATCCCCACAGAGCAAGTGATGTGAAACTTGCGCGCGACTTCGCTTCTTATCCACTCGCCTATGGCGATGGGCGTTTTCCAGCGTAATAACGCTGAGCTAACGTCCATGTAACACTCGTCTACAGAAACCTGTTCAACTTTATCTGTGATCTTTGAAAAGACCTCCTTAAAAATCCTAGATGAAATGGAAACGTAATATGGCATATCTACCGACAAGAAAATGCCATTAGGGCACAATCTTCGTGCTTGCGCTGTAGGCATAGCGGAATTCACGCCATACTTACGTGCTTCGTAGCTGGCTGCCGAAACTACGGAGCGCGAGCCTGTACCAATAATCACAGGTTTGCCAAGTAACCTAGGATTACGCGCCGCCTCGAGTGATGCATAAAATGCATCCATATCGATATGAAGTATTGTGCAGCCAGACGCATTGCGCCCCCAATCGCGTTTAGCTGCATTAACTCGCGGTGCTGTGCTCATGAATTTATAGTAGAACAAACGTTCGATTTTGTACAATAGCGTGTCGCAATAAGTTTACGAAAAATAAGTGTAAAATACGCAAAATAACTACTGGCAAATATAACTACTGCCGTGTAGGGTATGCTTTATGAAACAAATCATAGTAAACGCGCTAAATCGTATGCCTGTTTTGCTAATCGTTGTTGCAGAAGCTGCAACGGTCTATCTAGCAACGTCTATAGCAAAAGTCGCGTTTAGCCAGCTCGATCCGCTATATTCTGTGTGGTATCGCGTTGGGTTTATGTCTTTGTTTTTGCTTGCTTGGAGAAGACCTTTTTCGCGTAAAAAGCGCGCTCGCAACTCTCTTCCTAAAACGTTAAAAGAATGGGCAATTGTTGTTGCTGTAGGCATTTCTGTTGTTCTTATGAACACAATGTTTTATTTAGCTATTAGTTGCATGGCTGTGGGGGTGGCTGTAACTATTGAGTTTGTAGGGCCTTTAATGGTTGCTGTTATAACTGGTAAAACATGGCGTGAGCGCGTTGGTATTGTTATTGCGGCTTGCGGAATTGTGCTTCTTGCAAGCGCGTCTATGCGTTCTAACGAAAGTCCGCATTTTCTTGTTGGATTAGTGGCAATTCTTATTGGCGGATTAATGTGGGGAATGTACATTGTATCTGGGCGTATGCTTGCAAGAGGTTCTAATGCAATTGACAGAGTTAGTATAGCTATTTTAATTGGTTGGCTTTTGCAATCGAGCGTTCTTGGAATCCCTGCAATTTTGCATGTTGTGCATCCTAAATCGAGTGCAACATGGGCTGCTCAGCCTTACGGATCTTTGAAACTTCTTGGATTAATGGTTGTTATTGCGATTTGCGCGTCTTTTATTCCAACGCTTTTAGACCAGGTTTTGCTAAAGCGTGTGTCTTCTGCAAGATATTCAGTTATGCAAGCGCTTTACCCTGCAATTGCAGCGCTTGTTGGCATGGGATTTGGCGAAATGCCAACGTTGATTGATGTTTGCGGAATGGCTCTAGTTATGTTGGCTGTTGTGATTACATTTTCGGGAGATCACAACCCCGCATAAATATTGCTGTTTGGCTATTAAATCCACTTTCGCGCTTTTGGTGTGTCGCTTAAGCATTGTGCACGTCCTCAAGAGGTGATATAGTTTGAACCTGTTGCTATCTTGAATAGTTACAAAGTGGAGTCATGCCTGAGTGGCCGATAGGGGCACCCTGCTAAGGTGTTAGTCGCGTAAGCGGCTCGAGAGTTCGAATCTCTCTGACTCCGCGGTTTAGCTCTAAATCGTTGAAAAATCAGCGGTTTAGAGCTTTTTTGTTTTGATTTTTGGCCTATAACCCCGATTCACTGTATTACCTGTATTGTCTGTATTCCCACTTAATCGTCGCAAATTGCCAGCAGCCGCCGTAATTGTGTGTAATTGTGCACAATTGTGTATAACAATGTGGATAACTACCCTCTAAAATAGCCTTTAACCACATTGAAAGTTTTTTATTTACAGATTGAAATTCCTAAATCATAGTTAGAGCATGAGCGAATTTTTCGTTCATCGTGGCTAGCAAAAACGTTTGTCACGTTAGAGAAAACAACGTTTTAAGGAGTTGATATGGGAAAACATGGATGTAAAGGGATTCCAATCTTTTTACGCAATAAGCGCACGCGAATGTTCTCTTTACTGACAGCGTTGCTGGCGACTATTGCAATTGTTGTTGGTAATGGCGCAATAAATGCTGCTTCTGCGGATATTTTTGCTCAATACTATACGTATAGTGATGCCTGTTCAAAAGTGAGTCCGAGCAGAAAAATTGTAAAAAAAGATGATGATGGTAATTACGTATTTTGCATTAATACGGGATCAACTGTAAAAGCTGATTCCGATTGGAGAGATATTCCGCTTGATATTAACAATATTAATGAAATCACAGCAAGAATAGCTAAGTCTGCTATTGAAAATGATTTTACATCCCGAATGGAGGCTGCAGCATATTTAATTCATGAACATTATGATGAAGATAAACGCGGGTGGGAAGAAGCGAAGCGTAGGGGATTTGATGGTGCGTCTAACTTAAAGGAAGATGCAGAAAAACTATGGAACGAAGTAACCCAAAAAACGCCTAAGGGTATGGGATTCAAAATACTTGACCCTTATGCTACCTACTATGCAAGGAGTGGAAGGGTAGTTATTGATACACAGGGTGTTGATGAAAGAAATGTTACATATGACAGCGAAAATACAAAATTTAAAGTTACTGCAGTAGGCGATAAGTTGCGTTTTATAAAAGATAAGAAACAGGTTAAAGAGGTTAAAGATCACATTGGATCTTATAGTACGTTGTATGGAATTGATTGGGTTGCAACAGGAGAAGGTGAAGCAGAAATTAAGGGTGAATACTACATTCCATATTTGCAAAGAAAAGATATAGGGAATGGAGCAGCTTTAATACGAGTAGCAAAAGATGAAAAAGTCAAAGAATTTACAAATGTATTAACAGAGAGAGCGCACAGAAAGTTCCAGCCCTCGCTTTCTTCTAAGTCGACTGTAAAAGAGTTGAAAGTAGGCGATTCTGTAGAAGATACTGTTACTTCGTCGCTAAAGAATCCTACTGAAGGTGAGTGGGTAAGTGGTAAAGACGTTCGTGCTCGCGGATACTACTTTGTTGGTTCTTATAACGATATTATGAAAAAACGCGAAAATAAAAAAGACAAAGTAGAAGAGTATATAAAGGAACTACGAGAAGATAAGAATATTCGTCAAGTTGCTGCAGCTGATGTTTATTTTTCGGGAGAAAATCAAGAGGTTAAGGCGGTTGCGCACGAAGCAAAAGGTGACTTATCTAAAGATGAACTTGCTAGCGCAAAAGTTTATAAAGTGAACAAAGACGATGCAGGATTATTTGGAACGTGGGTTTGGTTTATTGATCCCGGAAATCAAAAAGACGACGTTCGAGAGTTTATTCCAGGAAAGTTTGTTGAAGAATTTGGAAACGTAAATTCAACAGTTTCGCATAAGGCAAAAATATCGATTGAACATGTTAAGAATCTAAAAAACAAAGATACAAATGACGTTTCGGATGCGATAGTTGTTAGTGGTGTTCCAAAAGACTACGGAAAATTTGATGGAAATACCGATTATGGGTTTAGTAAAGATGCAAAGATGAACATTCGTCTTTGGTGGGTTGGAAACAAAGATGGTTCAATGAGCAACGAAAATATGGTAAAGCTTGTTTCCAGCTCTGTAGAAGAGCCTAAAGAAGACGAAAATCATAAGAAAATAGATTCATGGGATGTTCCATTGCGTAATGGAACTTACACGCTTGGGAACGGCAAGATAATTCTTACTCATAACGAGTCTAATGGCAAAGAAGCTGGCAAAGAATCTGGCAAAGATAGCGATAGTGAAGATAACAAGGGCAGTGAAGATAACAAAGAGAACAGAAGTGCTGAGAATAAAAAAGAAAAGTTTGAAAAAGTTGGAGATATGATCGATCTTTTAGACGGCAATACGGCTAAAAGTGGAATGTATGTTTTTGTTTATGAATTCCCAGGTTCTTCTAGAGCGCAAGAGTTTAAGACGTCGTTTAATAACGAAGATAGTAGAAGCTTCTTTGATAGAAATAAGCCTGTTACTGTGACTGTTAATAAGGCGGAGAATGCTGGTGCGAAGGGTGAGCCTGGTAAGGGTGAGCCTGGAAAAGAGCAGCCTGGTAATGCGAATCCTGTGAAGAGTGAGCCTGGTGTGCAAAAGCCTGGTGGTTCTAGTGAAAAGCCTAGTAATCAAGATCCAGGTAAGAGCGAGCCTGTTGGTAGTGGAAATGTTACGGGTAGTGAAGTTGATCCAAAGACGTCTCCTAGTGGTGGCGTTGTAGATAATATTATTTCAAAGCAGGATCCGCAAGGTTCTGGTAAGCAAGATAATCCAGGTAAGCAAAATCTGAGTAAACAAGAGCCTGGAAAACAAGATAATCCTGTAAAAGATCAGCCTGATGTGCAAAAGCCAGGTGATTCTAACGAAAAGCCTAGCGGTTTGCAGCCTGGCGGAACGCAGAATAATGGCAGCGCAAGTAGCAGCCAAAATGGTGGTGCAAGCGATGTTAAGAATGGTAGCCAAAGTGGAGAGTCATCGGGTGAGCCTGCTGGTAGTGGAAATGTTACGGGTAGTGAAGTTGATCCAAAGACGTCTTCTAGTGGTGGCGTTGTAGATAATATTATTTCAAAGCAGAATCCTCAGAATCCGCAGAATCCTCAGAATCCTCAGAATCCGCAAGGTTCTGGTGTGCAAGCTGGCAATAATAATCAGTCTGGTAGCACACAGAGTTCTGGGAAAAACGATCCTGGTAAGCAAGATCCTGGTAAGCAAGATCCTGGTAAGCAAGATCCTGGTAAGCAGGATCCTGGTAAGCAGGATAATCCTGGAGGTTCTAGCGAGCAGCCTGGTGGTACACAAGGTTCTAGTGCGCAGAATGAAGTTGCTGGCACACAGTCTGGCAGAGCGCAAGTTGGCAACAATGCGCAATCTGGTGTAAACGCTGGAGCGAATAATAATACGCTCGGTGCGCAAGTAGATGCTGGAACCAATAATACAGTTCATCAAAATGCAGATGCGACTGGCGATAGTAATCCTAAGAGTAATCCTAAGAGTAATGCTAATAACGATAAAATTAATGAAAAAAACAATAAAAAAGATGATCAAAGTAATGTTAAGACGGATTCTCAGCATAAATCTGAGCATATTGCAAGTAAGGAAGATAGCAAGGAAGGTAAATATACAGCTACTAAATCAGGTACTATTCAGAGAGGTGATTCTAAGAAGGTTGATACTTACCAAAGTGCTACTCAGCAGGGAGATTCTAAACAGGGAGATTCTCAGTATGGAGGTAATCAACAAGTAAGCGACTCTAATGTAGAGCAGAATTCGCAGTCAAATAATCAATATGCAAGTGGAACAAAGAATTCAAAACGACGCCATGCTCGTCTAGGTGCTAATGTTGGGCATCTAGTAACAACTGGCGTAAAAGTTGAAACAACATTAATGTTCTCTCTGGCTATATTGCTTATTGCAGGATCTGTGATTTTGGCAAAACGCGTAAGTTACATTGCATAAAATCTCTCATAAAATATTTGATTCATATGTGCATAAATTTGTAAAACATGTATGTTGAGATATATTAATTGGGATATATTTAAAACAGATAAGAATAGTTGCGTTGTATAATATGCATAATTTATTCTATAAACATAGCTTTTTGGCGCTTATAGTTTTGCGTACTATACAACGCACAATTATTATGTAAATAGTATATAAAAGCACTGTTTTCAAATGAGGTTTTTTTATGAGTGACTACAACATAGATAAAGAAAAGATGTTGGTTCGCTTGCATAGAGTATGTGGGCAAGTTCACGCTGTTGAAAATATGGTTGAAAAAGGGGAAGACTACAACAACATTCTTATGCAACTTTCTGCATCTACGGCAGCTCTTAGGGCAGTTGCGCTTATAGTTGCTCATCAAGAAATATCAAAGGCATTAGAAGAAGCGCAAGACGCTGGAAATAAAAAGGTTACAGATAAGAAAGTTGCAGAGCTTGTAGACGTTGTAGATCACTTAATGCGTTACGATAAGTCGTGATTTGTGATTTGTGATTTGTGATTTGTGATTTGTGATTTGTAATTCTAGCGGTTGCATATAATCTTTTGTAGCTTTAAGACTGTTTGAATTGAAAACGATTTGAATATTGAATATTGAATATCGAA